>NZ_JAEQCB010000066.1:17667-73177 GCF_020738785.1 Microcoleus sp. PH2017_05_CCC_O_A
GTACTGCGGATTCGCTTTAAGTTTTCCATACCTATCTCTTTAAGATTTAACAAAGACTCGTCGCTGGCTTCTACCAATTCAGACACCGTGAGGTATCCAGCAGCTTTCAATATATCAATTTTGCGCTCTGTGAGTCCATAAGGATATGCGTGAGATTTTTTTAATTTGCTAATATCTTCATTTAATATTAGCATTTCACCATGCTCAGGTAATTCAGGCAATTGAATTTTAAACAATTTACTTGTTTTGTGTAATTCTAAGGGTTCATTTCTCTCATTTTGCTCATTTAACCACCTAGTATAAATTTCATTAGTGACCCGAGCTCCCGTAGTTTTTTCCAACAATGTGCATAGATTCAAGCTATATCTTGTTCCTCGTCCCCTGGATTTCATTGCCCGTGAAACATCTCGAATTGAAATAAATCCAGTATATTCAAGTAGTTCTAACGGCTTTGATAGACGTTGTGCAATTTCTCTTAAAATAAGTACATTCTGCTTATTTTGCTCACCAGCCTGCTGAAATATTGATTCTGCAATCTCCCTTGCAGGATCGAGCATTGGTGCATATATGCCAAGTTTGGGCTTAAGCTCTTCAATCAAGGGCCAATAGTAATTACTTGCAAGGTCTATCAGTGTCTTGGTTATATGGGCTAAACTAATCTTGTGTTCTCCACAGTTTTCCGACAGACTATTCCATGCAAATATAAATCCCCTCATGTTTCCAAGTACAGCCCGTCCCATAAACCCCGCAACATTTTCTAAACCAAATTGACCAGAGAAAGACTCTTCAGGAAGCTGCTGATAAAACCTTTTTCTAATTATCTCGGCAAAGTTAGTATTATAGTCTTTTAGTTCATCATTCCTTGAAACATCGATCACCGTAGCATCATTATATACATCAAACCTTGTTCCAAAATTAGTAACTCCCGGGTAAATAGCAGCTTTACATGATATTGTACTGCTCGATAAAGTCCGAAATATATCGAAAAATTCATGCAGCGGAGCTTCCCGACCAATGTGAGCCGCGTCATCAAATAAAATAACTATCCTTTTCCCAGATGCACTCGATAAACTAGATAATTCTCTCTGAAGTGATGTGATGTTTGGCAAAGCTTCAAAGTCAAAGAGATTACCTGCTTTAATAACTGTCTTATTTACGGCATCAATTATTAGCTGACATAACATTATTTCATACTTCTTACCGTCACTTCTGAGTAATTCAAGATGACGAAGACTGATGTATATGCCAAATGTAGAGCTTAAATTATTTTCAGGATACATTCTTCTTGATGCTTCTATCATAAGCGCACTTTTTCCACTACCACGCGCCCCTTTTAATAACACTGGGCCATGAGCAATCAAATTTGAAATAAAGCGCTGCTCTTGTTTTGAGAAATAATGCAGTTTCTCAAACTCTTCAGGCGAACAATCTTCTGCGGCTAAGATCAGTGATGAATTTTCAGAAATAGCATTAACCATTAGAAAACTCCCATTTCTTGAATTTCTTTATAAGCGGTGATCGCTACTTGAATATCGAGTTTATTCACTGCATGACTGACTACAGAAACAAATAACCCAAGGGTAGCGATATTACGAACTGTTTTCTCTATCAGTTGTTGAGTTGTGTCTCGATCCAAGGCTGAACTTAAAGGAATCACCAGTTCGTGATGTATTCCTTTTGAAAGTTCAGAGTAGAGACTTGAAAAATCATTTAAAGTTTCATTATAGAATCTTTCAAAAGATTTTGTTCTAAGATTGACTATCCATTCATCCCCGCTGACATCTCTGATTGCATCCAACAGCTTATCAAAGTTAGCAGACCATATTAGTGTCTTATAATAATCTCCAAGCAAAGCTCTAGTAGGGTTTTCCAGTGACTTATCCTCCCAAAGATTATTGACCTTTTTCGCTAAAACATCACCTTGCCAATGTATAGACGACTTATTAGGCTTATCTATTTGATAATGGGGGTGCCTTTGATATTCCCTAAGTAGGAGGACTCTAAAAGGATCGAGCCTCGCAATCAGTGCGGTACATCCCAATTCCAGTATACTTCTACCTAAAAATGGGGCAAATAATGAAATTTGGTTATCACTGAGGGATTCTAGTCTTACTAGCTCTTTAACAACATTATCAATTGACGCGGATAAATGACTTAGCACCTCATCAATTTCACCTCCATCAGGAACGACATTTCCACAGAGTAGTTTGGCTAATGCTGACTGATTAGTTACTGACTCATCGACACCTGATTCATTAGAACTCATTTTATTTTACTGTAACCCGATCGACAGCTCCCAAAATTTTCACACGCAATGCGCACCTTACGGCTTGTAGGGTGCGCACCTGAAAAACTACAAATTAAGCTGTTTCGTGCTGTTGCCGCCATGCGGGATGCCACAGCAATTCGGCAGTCGATCGCTTCTCGACCATTTCCTTCGTAATCGTACACTGAGCCACATCCTTGCGAGAAGGCAACTCGTACATCACATCCAGCATCAACTCCTCCAAAATGCTGCGGAGAGCTCTCGCGCCGGTTTTGCGACGGTAGGCCTCCTGGGCGATCGCCCGCAGCGCATCCGGCTCAAATTCCAACTCCACGCTATCCATCTTCAACAGCTTCTGATACTGCTTCACCAGCGCATTCCGGGGCTCAGTCAAAATCTGCATCAAAGCCGCCTCATCCAGCGGCGAAATCACCGTCACCACCGGAATCCGCCCCACAAACTCAGGAATTAAACCAAACTTAACCAAATCATCCGGCTGTACCTGCTGCAAAATATCAGCCGCCCGCTTATCCTTTGCCGGCAAAGTCGAGTTGCTTTCAGTTTCTGTTGGCTGAATAAAGCCCAAAGATTTTTTACCCAAACGCTGTTCTACTATTTTTTCTAAACCGACAAAAGCACCGCCACAAATAAATAGAATCTTGCTCGTGTCAACTTGAATAAAATCTTGGTAAGGATGTTTGCGACCGCCTTGCGGAGGCACATTAACCACCGTTCCTTCCAACATTTTTAGTAGCGCTTGCTGCACTCCTTCTCCCGATACATCCCGCGTGATCGAAGTGTTTTCGCTTTTGCGAGCAATCTTGTCAATTTCATCAATATAAATAATCCCGCGCTGTGCAGATTCCACATCAAAATCTGACATTTGCAACAGCCGCAGCAAAATATTTTCTACATCGTCGCCGACATATCCAGCTTCTGTCAGCGTCGTCGCGTCAGCTACCGCAAAGGGAACTTCGAGCATTTGTGCCAAACTTTGCGCTAACAAGGTTTTGCCGCAACCTGTCGGCCCGACTAGCATGATGTTGGATTTTTGCAGTTCGACATCGCTGTCGGGGGAAGACTTGCCGCTGTCTTTGGCTTGGTCTACGCTCAAGCGCTTGTAATGATTGTAAACTGCTACAGAAAGGACTTTTTTGGCTGAGTGCTGGCCGATGACGTGGTTGTCTAAATGCTGTTTAATTTCTGTGGGTTTGGGAATTTGAGCTAGAACAATTTTCGATTTGCTCGATCGACTCCGCCGGGCCCAGCTATTAACTTGCGGACGTACTCCTGCGACTTACCGCAAAAGGAGCATCTGAGATGGGAGTCATATTTTGACATATTTAGCCTCTTACTTTACGGTTGCGGTTGTTTGTTTTGACTGGGGAAGTTGCAGCGGGCTCGATCGAGTACTCAGCCCTAGAAAGGTTTCCCGATCTGACACCAAAACCAGTCAAGCTTCGCGGACTCTATTTCTAAGTTAACAGTTAGCAAAAACATGGACAAATATCCTGTCATGCTTTTTTAAATTCATTCGGTGTTATCCGAATCGGGCGAACTGCACACCCACTATCCCTATACACAAGTGCTGTTGGGAATACTTTCCTGAGTATGTTATAAGAACCATTTACGTCAGCATTGATTATTGTTCCGTCTGCTGACTTGTAGAGTCCTCTCTTTATCCTACGTCCACTGAACTTGAGTGCTGAGTCCTTCTTTCCATAAGTTGGGATTGGGTCATTATCTAAGAAACTTGATTTGCTAGTGTAGCTTTCTTCGGTGAGAATTACTTTAATTCCAACTAACTCAGCTTTGTAAGTCAGCATCTCCACAAACTTTGCATGAGGAATAGAAACAAATTGTTGATTGTTTCTTCTTCCCAGACTCGACTCCTGCTTCCATAAATCATTCTTACCGATAACCAGCGTTCCTATTTCATTCGGGAGCAGATAATTAATGATTAAGCGAGAAGCCTTATGCAAGTAACCATCAACTTGATTGTTTCTCTTAGCGGATAATTGCTGAATTCGCTTTGATGTTTGAGCTTTACCTTTGAGCAGAGATTGCAGCTTAGCTTTCTGCTTGTTGTAGTGCTGGTTGAGTGCTTTGAGTGGCTTGCCGTTAATCAATAAAGGATTAAACCCTTTCTGATTTGAAGTTACTGCCGCTAAGTTACTGACTCCAATATCAATTGCTGCAATATGCTGGAAGTTTAACTGGTTAAGCTTTGATGCTATTTCATAGACTACCTCGATGACATACTGACCTGATTGCGGGATGATTCTAATCTGTTGAACATTTTGACATTTAGTGGGAAATTCAATGCTTGTCTTGGAAAGCTTTACTAATCCCTTGACTAATGCAGGCTTGCTAATCGCTCCTTTCTCATAGACAACGCAGAAACGTCCTTTGAGCTTATCTTTGTACTTCGGCAATTTAGGTTTGCCCAAAAACTTGCCTGGATTTTGTTTCCATTCCTTCATAGCCTCAAAAAATGACTTCCAGTTTCGATGCAGACTAATCAGGACTTGATTGCTGACTTTGGCAGGAAGCGCCTTGTAGGATTCATGAGATTTAACTTCATGATAGATTTGGCAATTATCAAGATAAGTATTCTCTAAAACAAAAGACTGCCTCACTAAGTAATTACAATAGTTGTAGAGATTTTTGGAACGCCATGCTAAATCGTCGCACTCCTTAGAGAAACTGTGACTTTTATCAATAATGTGACGCTCTACCAATCTCATTCTTCTTCTCCTTTGCTAGCTGAACTCGACTGCAACTCTAAAATTCACTTCTCGGTTTTCCTTGCCGATCGCCCTCGCTCTGACCAGATTTCCACCATCTGCGAGCAGTATTATAGGAAACTCCTGCTTTCTTGGCATAGTCCGACCGCTTCATACCCCTATATTACCTTAGTCCTTGGGAATAATAAAAAATTCTGACGAAGGCAAGGCCTTCTACATAAGTCCCGAAAGCAAGCCTTCTGCCGAAACCAAACTGGCTTACCATTTTTTGTATTCCAAAAATTTTCCCGACATAATTATTTTCACTCGATCGCCTTTTGGGTCTATTTCTTTCTCGACATCCAAACTAAAGTCGATCGCGCTCATAATCCCGTCACCAAATTTTTCGTGGATCACTGCTTTGAGCGGCATCCCGTACACCTGCATAATTTCATAGAAGCGATAAATCAACGGGTCAACCGGAACTGCTGCATCCAAAGAACCTTTTAACGGAGGTTCGCAGAGCACCGCAGCCGTCTCGCCATCCAATCCCAAAGCCGAGACAATTTTTTCGGCTTCATCCAACGATGCGGTAGCTTGACGGTAAAAAACCGCCGCAATCCAAACTTCGTCGCGACCCAAAACTTTTTCCAACTCGGCAAAACTAATTCCCTTAGCTTTTTTAGCAGCCAAAAGCTTTTCTGTAATTTCTGAAGTTGCCATTAAATATTCTCCAACTCACTGCTGTACCAGATATGAAATATCTCTCACATTTTGGTGATTTTGTCAATGGCAACTCGATCGAAAAAACAGAAGCGATCGATCGCAGAGCTTCAGCAAAACCAGGTCTCATCAACCTTGACAAGCGAATTTCGACCTGTGGTACCCGCCACGTGATTTATCCGTGGAATCAATCCCAAATCGAAAATCGAAAATCCTCTCTTCCCCCGAATTTAGTATAGAAGATTTGAGATTGGGAATAATTGATGACTACCAGGGTTTAGAGCTGGTCTACAGTTGGATGATTTATTTCAAATTGCCTCGCAACAGATCAATCCCCAAAAACACTCCTAACTGCCCTCTGACAATGATACAGTTGGCAGTATATCCAGTGCAAGTTACACAAACAAAGGCAAACGGCCCAGTTTGGATCGTGCCAGCGTGCCCCCCGCCCAAACACGGATAGAATTCCCCGACAGGAGTCGCCAGTCGCCCCAAATTTTAGAATCAGGTTCCTCTGCTCCCAGATTCATCTGTGGAGTATTGACACTCCCCGGCGTGAACGCACGGGGATTCTTGGATCAATCAGTCAACTTGCTCGTTGATGCCACCACCAACGAGTAGAGGTCGGTCTGTCCCCAAGCGTTAATTCCGGTGTGCCCCACCGTATTTAAAATAATTCCTGATTGCTTTAATCCCTTCGCTAGGATATTCAAAGCTGCATTATGGTCGCGGTCTAACACCGTGCCACACAGGCAAATATGAGTTCTGACGGATAGCGACTTCTGGACACGATTTCCACAACTTGAGCAATCTTGGGAAGTGTACCCAGGTGCTACAGCAACTACTGTTTTACCATACACTTTTCCAAAGTATTGCAAATAATGATCAAGTCTGTGACCACGCTGCATCGCTAATTCCCAACGCAAGTTTATGGTTTTTCACCATATTTCTCACCTGAAGGTCTTCGTAAGCTACGAAATCGCTAGATTTCACCACGTACAACGCCGTCTTAATGGCGAAGTCTTTGCGCTGCCTACTAACTTTCAAGTGTTTTCTACCTAGCTTATTGATTGCTTTCTTTCGATTACCAGAACCTTTCTTTTTCCGTGAAACTCGTTTCTGCAACCGCTTTAAAGCTTTTTCACTTTTACGAAGATGCCGAGGATTTGTCATGGTCTCCCCACTACTATCGGTATAGAAATGGTTTAATCCCACATCTATCCCAATAGCTTTACCAGTCGGAATCACTGATTCTGTCCGCTCTACATTTATACAAAACTGAGTGTAGTAACCATCGGCACGACGAATTACCCTAACTCGTTTGATTTCCTTGGGTGAGTAGAAATGCAAGTCTCGACTACCGAGCAACCTGAATGTTCCCGCAGCAAAACCGTCCGTAAAAGTCAGACATCTTTTATCGGTAGAAAGCTTCCAACCTGATGTCTTATACTCTACGGAACGAGTGTGCTTTTTGAATTGCGGATATCCCTTTTTTCCTGGCTTCTTAGCTTTACAATTAGAGAAGAAACGTTGAATAGCAAAAATGGCACGTTGGGCCATCGCTTGACGCGCCATTGAGTTAAGTTTTCCTGCCCATTCAAACTCTTTCGCCATGATGGCGCATTGTTTGTAGAGGTCAAGTAGTTTGACTCCCTGATTGTCGATCCAATATCTAAGAGCTTTGTTTCGGACAAACTGAGCTGTGCGGATCATCTCGTCGATGACTCGGTATTGCTGTGGGTTGCCTTTCAACCTAAACTCTAGTACAATCATGGAACTATTTTATCATGTTTATAAACTATTGTGAGTATAAATAAACTGATTTATGAATCTTTACACCCGCAATTAAAGCCGTCCTATAAGGACGGGGCTTTAGACCCAATCTTTTGGTAAATCTCTCATTCTTCAATTTTTAAATCTAACATAGACTGACTCTCCATCCTCGCTCCCGCAGCCAAAGCCCCTTTACCGTTCATAACCGACAAGTGACAAAAGTATGGATATTGAGACCAAAGATTACAGCATTGAGTACGATCGCGCTACCCAAACAGTTACCTGCTGCGGCTCGTTTCGCATCAGCCAGATGGAAGAATACGCGCCGATCGTCGATCTGCTCAACGAAGTGACGGACTCCTCGCCTAATATGATTACTCTAGACTTGCGAAAACTAGAATTTTTAAATAGTTCAGGAATTAACATTATATCAAAATTTGTGATCAAAGTGCGCCAGCTAAAAAATATTCAAATCAGCATACAAGGCTCAAAACAGATACCATGGCAGGGAAAATCGCTCAAGAACTTGCAGCGGCTGATGCCTTCCTTACACTTAGAATTGGATTATTGACACTCCCCGGCCGTACCGCGGGATTCTTTAATCTACGATGTAGCTTGCTCGAGCAGGATTTCTCCAACAAGAGTAGAGGCTTCATCTCCTAAAGCGTTGCTTGCATCAAGTGCAAAGGTTCCGGTATGCCCTACCGTACCTAATCCTCGACTCAGGATGATTCTAGCTGCGTTTTCGTCTCTATCCATTACACAACCGCACTTACAGACGTGCGTCCTAGTAGATAGCGTTTTCTTCACAATTACACCGCAAAGGGAGCATTCTTGGCTGGTATATTGCGGACTTACCGCCACCGTTACCCTCTCAAATACTTTGCCAAAGTATTCAAGCCAGACACGAAATTGATACCAAGATGCGTCGTTAATAGACTTAGCCAGACAGTGATTCTTCACCATGTTTTTGATTCTCAAATCTGCCTTCGGCACGGCGAAGCGCCTACGTAAGCTATCAAGTCGTTGGACTGAACTACGCACCGCGCTAACTTTACAGCGTGGTCTTTACGTTGCCTACTTATTTTGAGGTGTCGCTTACCTAGAATCTGTCTAGCCTTGCCTCTATTTTTTGAATCTTTTGCCTTTCTAGAGACACGTCGCCCTGAACGTTTAAGAACTTTTTCACTCCGGAGGAGGAACTTAGGATTTCCAACCATCAATCCGTTAGAGTCGGTGTAGTATTCCTTTAAACCAACGTCTAGACCTATGGTATTTCCGGTTGGTTTTGTATTCTCCGTTCGGTTAAAATCAATACAGAACTGAACGTATATACCATCCGCCCTTTTTACCAATCTCACCCGTTTAATCTGGCTAATTTGATAGAAGTTTAGATCCCGCGTCCCTTTCATTTTTAACCTTCCAATTCCTTTTTTGTCACTAAAAGTTATGGATTTTCTGTCCGAAGCAAGTTGCCAACCAGATGTCTTGTATTCAACAGAACGACAATCTTTCTGAAATTGTGGAAACCCTTTTTTACCCGTAACTTTCCGTTTACAGTTATCGTAGAATCGGGAGATAGAAGACCATGCTCTCTCTGCGCTAGCTTGTCTAGCCATTGAGTTGAGTTCTGAAGCAAATGGGAATTCTTTAGCCAGTACAGCGCAGTATTTTTGTAGATAGTTCTGACCAACCTTTTGATTATCCATCCAATAGCGTATACAACTATTGCGAATGAATTTGGCAGTACGAATTGCTTCATCTACTGCCGCGAACTGACTGGATTTCCCATATGTTTTGAACTCAAAAACTAGCATTGTCTTACCTCCTATCTTATATTACACTTGCCTATATAAGATTTTCCGCAAGTTCACAAAACTTTGTAAAGCCGTCAAGCTTATGACGGGGCTTTAAACCCAGATTTTCGGTAAATCGCACAAGGTAAAGGTGTTCACCTATCCCGCCTTGGGGAACCAGGATGAGAGCACCTGAAGTTAATGCGAATAAGTCATAGTTAAGTTAGCACCAAACTGTAAAAAACTTCCCTCTCAGACTAAAAATTACCAATTTTCAATTGCTATGCAGGAAGAACCATCGAGAGAACAGCTACTTTTGGACGTTCAGCGACTGAGTGCGGAACTAGAAAACTTGAAACGCGAAAAGTCCGATCTAGAAATCTTGCTGGAGACTACTACCCAACATTCGGATACGATGGAAGCTCACTTGCTCTCTCAAGCTCAGTTGGCCGTGCGCGAAAGCGAACAGCAGTTTCGGGCGATCGCCTCGGCAACTCCCGTTCCGGTATTGGTTTCTCGTCTCTCGGACGGCTTGATTTTGTATGCAAACGCTCAATTGGCTTCTCTGCTAAACATACCCCTAGAAGAATTGATCGGCTGCTGTACCCCAGACTTTTACCTCAACCCCGCCGATCGCCCAAAGGTACTCGAAGCCCTCGCCCAAGACGGATACCTGCAAAACTACGAACTCCACTGCAAAAAATCAGACGGAACCCCTTTCTGGGCAATTCTCTCGGTTCAGTCCCTCCAGTTTAAGAGTCAGCCGACGGCATTGTGCGCCTTGTACGATCTCACTCAGCGCAAGCAAGCAGAAAACATT
This sequence comes from Microcoleus sp. PH2017_05_CCC_O_A, assembly GCF_020738785.1. Taxonomy (NCBI): domain Bacteria; kingdom Bacillati; phylum Cyanobacteriota; class Cyanophyceae; order Oscillatoriales; family Microcoleaceae; genus Microcoleus; species Microcoleus sp. PH2017_05_CCC_O_A. The sequence continues at coordinate 27,772 of NZ_JAEQCB010000066.1, forward strand.
CTCCAAGAGAGCGAAAAGCGGCTCCGGCGGCAGAGTCTGGCCCTGTTGCAGCTAGGGCGGCAGAGGACTCTCAACAGCGGTGCGCTGACTGTGGGAATTCGCGAAATTACTGAGGCTGCTGCGCGCACTTTGGAGGTGGAAAAAGTCAGCGTCTGGCTTTACAACCACGACAGATTGGGAACTGGCTACCCGATCGATCCTCAGCTAAATTTTACCCACAGAGCGATCGCCCGCAACCAAAAAGAATCTCTCGATACAGAGGCGGCCCCCCGAAACGATAACGAGTCAGTCAATCATTCTCAATTTAAAATCCCCAACCTCAAATTAGTTTGTCTCGACTTGTACGATCGCACTCACGAGCATCATTTGAGCCGCCAGTGCATATCAGCAAGCGATTTAAAATTTTCAATTTTAGATATAGAAAACGACGCGCCGGGCGAAAATCTAGCTGAAGACAATGGTTTAGAACCGGCGCCGCACACTCAAAACTCGATCGAAACAAACTTGTGCCACTTATCATCGATCGCCGAACATTCCGGTGTGCTGCCGAATAAGAGCAAGCCAAATTCATCGATCTTAAATGTAGCAATTAGGCTCGGCGGCCAGATCGTGGGCATCCTCTCTCTAGAACATATCGGCGCGCCCCGCCAGTGGGCTCTGGAAGAGCGCACCTTCGCCGATTCTTTAGCAAATTTAGTCGCGCTGGCGATCGAAGGATTTGAACGCCAGCGAGCTCAGGAAGCACTCTCCAAAGCCAAAGCGCAGCTAGAAATGACCGTCGATCAGCGCACCGCTCAAATCACCGCCACCAATCAACTGCTCCGCAGCGAAATTGCCGATCGTAAAAGAGCCGAAATCGCCTTGCAAGAAGCCTTACACAAAGCAGAAGCAGCTTCCAGAGCTAAAAGCACTTTTTTAGCCAATATGAGCCACGAACTGCGAACGCCGCTCAACGCCATTATCGGTTACAGCGAAATGCTAGAAGAAGAAGCACTGGACTCCGGACTCGATGACTTCATCCCCGATACCCAAAAAATTCGTAACGCCGGCAAACACTTGCTGACTTTAATTAACGATATTCTCGACCTTTCTAAGATAGAAGCCGGTCGGATGGAGGTTTACTTAGAAGAATTTGACCTCGGCAATTTAATAGAAGAAGTTGTTGCAACTTTGCACCCTTTAGTTGAAAAAAATCACAATCAATTAGAAGTTTCTTGCTCTCCAAATTTGGGAGTAATGTATGCAGATTTAACTAAAGTCAGGCAAATTTTGTTTAATTTGCTCTCAAATGCCCTCAAGTTTACCGAAGGTGGAACGGTGCTGCTGGGCGCCACTCGCGAGCCAGCAGGCGATAGCGATTGGGTTTATTTGCAGGTATCTGATACGGGGATTGGAATGTCTGAACAACAGCAGCAGGGTTTGTTTCAACCTTTTATGCAAGGGGATGCTTCGACTACTCGCAAGTACGGAGGCACTGGTTTGGGATTGGCGATTAGCCGCTTGTTTTGCCAGATGATGGGCGGCGATATCACTCTTGAGAGTCAGTTAGGTGTTGGCTCTACTTTTATTGTTCAATTAAAGGTCAAAGTTGATAGTTGACAGTTGACAGTTGACAGTTGACAGTTGTCAGTTGACAGTTGACAGTTGACAGTTGTCAGTTGACAGTTGACAGTTGACAGTTGACAGTTGACAGTTGACAGTTGACAGTTGTCATTGGTCATAAGGAAGAAGAAAGAAGAAAGAAGGAAGGGAGAAGGGAGAAGGGAGAAGGGAGAAGGAAGAAGGCAACGAGCACGCGATGGAGAGCATCTCAGTTTTGCATTATTTATAGTGCGAGCGTCCCCGCTCGCGTGCGTGTATAAGCTTTGCTGTGCGGGGACAGCACGAAAGATAAAAAATGTTTCTTGCAAAACTGAGATGCTCCCCATGCGATGGGGATTTAACAGATTTAACGGATGGGTAAAAGATGCAATAATTCGCCATTACTAACAACCAATAACCAACAACCAATAACCAACAACCAATAACCAACAACCAATAACCAACAACCAATAACCAATAACCAACAACCAATAACCAATAACCAATAACCAACAACCAACAACCAATAACCAACAACCAATAACCAACAACCAATAACCAATAACCAATAACCAATTCCCTGTTAATTGTGATACCGATCGCGATCGACCTCTGTTGCCGATCACACAGTCGCATTTTTTCCCAGCCTAGAATACTTTTATTATCCCAAACTTGTGCCACAACCAGAATATAGCGCCTTCCTGCATTTAAAATCCGCACCTCAACCTGCCACAGGGGGGGGTGGGGGTATTGCTTATACAAAGGCAATTTGGTAAAAGTAATGCTATCGTCGCTAACCAGTAGAAGGCAAAAGTTAACAGGAAATCAGGAATTATCAAAGGCATAAGAACCCAGAAACACAATTCGGCTTTTTGCCTTCTCCCTTGAACCTTCAAACTGCGGCCTCTACTGCCGAGATAGCAATGCCACCGACAGCAGTGCACAAGTTCTCAAAATTAAAGGAGTGCATCGAGATGATTAAACCTTGCAGTCAACCGCTAAAAATAAATCCTTTCACTTCTTATCGCGATCCCACTACAGGCAAATGGACTGTAGTTCCAGCAGTTCAGAATGTTTGCGAAACAGACTCTAGTTTGAAACCCAAAGCCGAAAGCGAACAGGAAAGTAAAGTAGAAACAAGTGTTTCTGCTGTGCCTGCTATCTCGCTGCCGAAAAAACGCTTTTCCTTCTCCTTGCTTGGGCTTAAAAACCTTGCTAAAAAATCTTCTGTCACTGTCAGTAGCTAGCCATCGCCGGGGCATAATCTAGTTTCTACGGTTACGCCCGGGCGATCGCCAAACACAAAAAACGAGCTGTTGTATAGCATAAATTGCCCAAAAGTGATGTCAATTCCGGTAGCATCGGAATTATTAATATTACCGAAATCAGGAGACTCAAGATGCCGTTTCCCTACAATTAATCTGGGGTAGGAAAACGGCACTGCCGTCTCCTCGCTTGTCATTCCAACGCAGCCGGAATTGATATGATATACTATCACTAAACTTTCTCCTCACAATATCCGTGAAGTATTTGCTCGATCGCTTCGTCCACTTTGTATGGACAGACCGACCAATTCGCCAGCGGGGAACAGTCATCGTTGCTATCCCCGTGATTTGTCTGTTTGCTTCGCTGATCGCAATTGCAGGACTCCGGGATAGTGCAATACAGATAAGAAAGCGAGCAGATACTCATAAGGAAATACTTCACGGAACCAACCGCTTGTTAACCACTGTGGTGGATGCGGAAACGGGCATTCGGGGTTACGGGTTGACGAAGCGCCGCGATTTTCTAGCACCATATTTAGAAGCAAAGAAGAGTTTGCCTCCGCTGCTGGCTCAACTCGAAATTGCGGTGGCAGAAAATCAACTGCCAGATCAGGGATTTGCAGAAATTCAAAAAAGTACCGAACAGCAAATAATTTTATTGCAAAACACTCTGAATAAGCTCGATAGTGCGGCAACAAAAGTGCAGTCGCCGGAAATAATTCAGGTGTTAGCTCGAGATAAATTGAAGATGGATAAGCTGCGCGAAAAAATTGATGCGTTTGCTGATGCCAGCCAAGCCTACCAGAAGGCTTTAGAGGAACGAGTACGTGAATTGGTAGATTTAATTAATTTCCTGCAATTTGCTGGTTTGCTTGTCGGCTGTCTGGGTGGAGCAGCTTCCTGGTATTTATTTCATAGTTTAGACCAGGAATTGAGGAAGCGGCAAGCAGGCTTGCAAGAAAGTAAAACTCGCATTCAAGCTGTGGTAGACAATGCGGCTGATGGGATTATTACTTTAGATGAATCGGGCAATATTGAGTCTTTTAATGCGGCAGCAGAACGGATTTTTGGCGAAAAAGCCGATCGCACAATTGGCTCGAACCTGCGCCAACTGATAGCTCAACCGCAGCCAGACAGCAGCGCGGGAGATTATGCGATCGAATATTTTGTCTTAAATCCCGATGCTAAACTGAAGACTTACCAGCAAGAAACTGTCGGAATTCGCAGCGACGGCATCAAGTTTCCGATGGAGTTGGCCATCAGCGAAATGCGTCTGGCAAATCAATGCTTGTTTGTTGCGATTTGCCGCGATGTGGGAGGACGGAAACAAGCTGAGGAGACTCTCCGCAAGCAAGCGCAAATGCTGGATTTTGCGAACGATACGATCGCGGTACTCGACTTGAACGGGGTGATTTCTTATTGGAATTTGGGGGCGAAGTGGCTCTACGGGTGGCGGAATTCGCAAGCAATAGGAAAAAATATTCACGAGCTTTTGCATACAGAATGGAGGCAGCGTTTTGACGAAATTCAAAAAGTGTTTTTCGAGCGGGGATATTGGCAAGGGGAACTGGTGCGTACCAAGGAAGACGGCACAAAAATTACGGTGGCGAGTCGGTGGACTTTGCAGCGCGACGATCGAGATCGACCCCAGGCTATTTTGGAAATTAGCAACGATATTAGCGATCGCAAGCGCTCAGAAAGAGCTTTAGCCGAAAGCGCACAGCGGTTTCGCGATACTTTTGAACAAGCCGCAGTCGGCATGGCTCAAGCGAGTGTGGATGGCAAGTTGCTGTTAGTTAATCAAAAACTTTGCGAAATTGTCGGCTACAGCCGTCAAGAATTGATGGCTAAAAATTTTCAGGATATTACTTTTGGAGAAGATTTAGGAAACGAACTGGAATTATTGCGCCAATTATTAGCAGAAGAAATTGATAATTACTGTATAGAAAAGCGCTATGTCTGCAAAGACGGAGAGTTAGTGTGGGTCAACTTGACGGTTTCGCTGCTGCAAGAACAAAATGGCACTCAATTGCTGATGGGTGTGGTAGAAGATATTAGGGAACGCAAACAAGCTGAGGAATCGTTGCGGTTGCACGCTGAAGAATTGAGGTGGACTGCGAACTCGCTGGCTCAAACGACAAGTGTGTTGAGAAAGCGGAATCAAGAATTAGACCAGTTTGCTTATGTAGTTTCTCACGATTTGAAAGCGCCGCTTAGGGCGATCGCAAATCTCAGCAGTTGGATAGAAGAAGACCTCAGCGATTCGATGACAGAGGATACTCTGCACCAAATGAACCTGCTGCGCGGCAGAGCTCACCGTATGGAATCATTGATTGAGGGACTGCTGCAATATTCCCGCGTCGGACGCATTCAACTGGCTTCAGAAACTGTAAAAGTTGAGAAGTTATTAGCAGAAATTATTGATTCGTTGGCGCCGCCGTCAGGATTTGATGTAAAAGTTGAACCGGGAATGCCAACTTTTGTGACTGAAAGATTGCCGTTGCAGCAAGTTTTTTCTAATTTAATTAGCAACGCCATTAAACACAATAGAAATGAATCCGGCTACGTAAACATATCGTTTAAGGAGTTAGAGAATTTTTACGAGTTTGCTGTAGCTGATGACGGGCCGGGGATTGCTCCTCAATATCACGATAAAGTTTTTGTGATTTTTCAGACCTTGGAAGCTCGCGATAAAGTTGAAAATACTGGGATTGGTTTGTCGCTAGTGAAGAAGATTGTCGAATCTCAAGGCGGCACTATTTCTCTGGAATCTGCCGAAGGTGAGGGAGCAATTTTTCGGTTTACTTGGCCTAAGCAACCTATTAGCAAAGACGGCAAGTGAAACAACTCTAAATGTAGTAAATGTAGGGTGTGCACCGCGCACCTAAAAGCCAGTCTTGAACAGGCTTTCCTGCCTGTTCCACAATAATTATTGGAGAGTAAATGTAGGGGTCGTGCCCCCGTGCCGACCCTCCCCATCCACTGCATCGCAGCGGATTTCGATGATAAATCCGTCGGGATCGTAAAAGTAAATGCCGCGTCCTGTAGCGCGGGTGACGGGGCCGCTGTCGATCGCAATTTCATTAGACTTTAGCACTTCCAAAGCGCGATCGAACAAATCGCGATCGATGTCAAAGGCCAAGTGGTTAGCGCGAGTAAAAGCCTTTTGGGGATCTGGGTTTGGCGGTTCCAAATCTGGCTGCCAAAATAAGTCAATCACAGTCCCGTCTGGAGTGATGAAATTAGCGACTTTACCAGCAGCCACCATTTCGGTTAAACTTGCGGGAATTTCTGCACCTGTGAGTTCGTGTAAGCCGAGAATTGTACCGTAGAAGTGGCAGGAAGCTTTCATATCGCGCACGTTTAAAGCGATATGGTGAACCCGGCGCAAGTTCCCCGGCGCCAAGGCAATTTTGACGGTGCTTTCGGTAGTTTGCATGGTTGTCAATTGCTACTGTTAAAATTGGATGATGTTAAATTTCCTCAGAGTTCGATCGTTCGGACTTCAGTCCTCAGAGAAATTGGCGGACTGAAGTCCGAACGATCGAACCAATTTAAAGTTTGATCCTGAGGACATAATCTCAATTATTGTTACTTTTCTTTAGGGAACGATGCCATACCTACAAATAGCATGGCCAGCCCGCCTCCCAGAATCGCGAACGCCAGTAAACCTACGGCTAAATCTAATCCCGATGTATTTTCCATTAAATTAAAACGTTCTCCAATTAAATCCAATCACCGGTATTTGTTAATTGTTGATTGCTTCTCAACAATGAGGAAGAGAAGAAAAAACAAGCTAACTAACCGTAGGGTGCGTCAGGGAGAAAATTGTTAGTCTGTATTCAAAACATTTAGCCCTGACGCACCCTACAATAACTAAACATCCATCCGTTACATCGGTAAAAAAATCCGTTGCCGAACTGCTTATTTTGCCAATTCTCGATCGATCGCAGCGATCAATTCCGGCGAATCTGGGCCCACGCTGCTGCGGAATCTGGCAACCACTTCACCCTGTTTGCTAACTAAGAATTTTTCAAAATTCCAGGAAACCTCACCTTTGGGATCGACTGCATTCGTAAGCTTAGCGTACAGCGGGTGCTGCTGGCTGCCTTTAGCGCTTACTTTGTCAAATAATTCAAAGCTGACACCGTATTTTGTAGTGCAGAAATTGACGATTTCTGCGTTGCTTCCGGGTTCTTGAGCTCCGAAGTCGTTGCAGGGAAATCCTAAAACGCGGAGTCCGGCGGCGCCGTACTTCTGGCTCAATTCTTCGAGTCCTTTGTATTGAGGTGTATAGCCGCATTTGGAAGCTACGTTAACTATCAAGAGTACCTGGCCAGTGTACTCTCCTAGCTGCTTGTCTGCGCCTGCGATCGTTTTTACATTAATGTCGGAGATGGTGCTGGGCATTTTCAAATATTTCTAAATTTGACTAGCACAATTTTACCGCAATTTGGTAAGATTTTGTCGATTTGCCGATCGCTCAAAATTAAAAAATCCAGACCAGGGGGGTTTGCAGAGTTCCGGCGGATATTAGAGTAGAGATATTTGTGAACCCGATGAAATTTTTCAATAGGTACGTAGTTGCGCTTCAGCGCTCTTGCATATATATAGCGGATCAAGCGAAAGATTCGCGGACGTTGTTGGGAAGAAGGCCCTATACGTTTAAGGGTTATGTAAGCTGTCAGTTATACCTCATCTTTTTGAGAAAGGCTATATATAAGACAATACCGTTTGCTTAAGACAATAGGTACGTAGTTGCGCTTGAGCGCTCTTTATATATAACATTTATAACGAAAGATGAGGTATGACTGTAAATGGAGTTTTTGATGCGACCCCGTTTACTACACGATAAGTATAAGAGGGCTTAAGCCCAACAACGTACCTCACTTATCTGAGTGGCTTTCCGTCATCCATTTTTGGTACGTATCCTCAAGTTGCTTGTCTTCCAAAACTATTTCTAGGCGGACTTTGACACAACCGTGGCGGGGTTGAGAGGCGATCGCATTTAAGATCTTGCTAGCTTTCTGCACAGACGTAAATTCTGCCTTAACTGTCGGTTCCTGGCGATCGCTCTTAATCTCTGCCAAATCTATACCGGTGATGTTTCCCTCGCCCAAATCTATCTCTGCCAAAACCTTCGGATCGTCGCCGACTTGTTCGACAATCAACTTTTCCCACTGGATCGGCACTTGTACCATCCGAGTCTCAATTTCTTTGCGGACTATGACTTCGCCGACTTTGCGCTTGCTGCGATTGATTACCAATCGTTCTTCTAGCAGGCGAATTACTTCTCGATCGACAATATCCAAGTTTTCGTCATCCTCATCGGTCTCTAAATGTTCATTTTGGCGATCGGCATCTGTTAGATTTGACATAACTGTTGAGGGATTAGTTGACTCGCTATTGCTCACTTCATCAAGCTGTTCTGAGGATTTTCCTAAATACTCATACTCTGCCGTTCCCCCAATTCCGGGCAGCAGATCGACTGCATCGGACTTAATACTTACAAACAGAGTTTTTTGATGATAATCTACTTTTTTGAGCAGCTTGATACTTACTAAAAAAATGCGGGGGTTTTCGCGACCTAGCCCTGATACCACAAAGTTTAGCTGACCGTTAGGATCGAAATAGACATCTTTGATTTTGCCTACCAAGTGACCTTGATTGTCTTTGACTGTAAAACTTTTTAGCTTAGTCCTGACTTTTTCCGGCACCCGGTTGAGACGGGTATTTGATTTGGCTGTGGCTACTTTTTCGGTTGATGCTTGACCGTTCATTTTTAAAACTTTCCTACTTAGGGATTTTTATTATGAATTGGGGCGAATTGGTAAAGGCGGTTCAACAGTTGACAGTTGACAGTTGACAATTGACAGTTTGAGAGCGACCTCTACCTAGAAGGAAGAGAAATGGAGTAATGAATTGTCTGATTTTAATTTCTCCCGAAAAAGCTTGGGGCTTTCAACTAATTATTTCTGGGAAAGTGCATAAACTTTGCCAAAAACCGACAAATTTCGCACTCCACCCCCCGTTATAGCTGTGTTATCGTCGTCAGAAAAATTAGGTATGTAGTTGCGCTTGGGCGCTCTTTATAATATAAGCAAAGAGCGCTGAAGCGCAACTACGTACCTTGGCCCAAGTGCGAGCCGATCTTTGAGCGATACTTTTGGTAGTTTTATATCTCCTATCCTCAGAATAAAACCACCGTATTTCTTAAGGGGGAGCGCCAGGACGATCGGGCTTAACTGAAGCCTATCGCGTCATCTAGGAATTGCGCGATCGCCAAGTGCGAGCCTGTGCGGTGAGAGAATTATGTGATTAATGCGTAATTCCGATAGTTTTATTATCTACAACCGGAGTTCCGTCAGTCTGAATGTCTAATTCTTCACGGCGCAAGGTTTCTTCCCCGTCAACCGTGCTGCGAACAACTTCTTTTCTGACGTTGACTTCTTCGCGCACGTAGGCTTCCTTGTGAATGTCGGCCGTTTCTTCGTAGACTTCGATGCGTGCAACTTCCCCTGATTGGAAGTCAGCCTCGCCGACTGAAACTACTCTACCAGCTTCTACTGGTGTGACTCGCTCGATTACGACTCGTTCTTTTTCAATGGGTACTGAAGCTCTTGCTGTTTCAGTTTCCACCCGCTTACCAACTGCTACTTCACCTGTTTTGGCGCGGTTTTTGTTGGCAATCAAGCGTTCTTCATAAAGCTTGAGATTTTGGTGGTTCTGTTCGTTGGTTTCGTAGAGGGAGCGATCGATATCGTAGCTGTAGCTGCTGCGATCGTAGCTAGCAGGAGTTGCAGTGCTTGTCGCTGCTGTGCCTGGATTGCGGTAGACGCCTCTTACTTGTTCTTCGCGATCGTAATCTAGGGGTTCCATTTCATTGTAAGCGGGCAATTGTTCTGCTTGAGCTTTGCTGCGAAGGCCTGTGGCGTAGACGCGATGGGCTCCGTAGTCGAAGCGGGCCGAACCGATCGGCAGCAATACTTTTTTACCAAAAATCCAAATACCGGTATCAACTACCAGATAGCGAAAACGGCCAGTTTCATCAACCAATGCGTCATAAACAGTGCCTACTTTTTCGTCAGAGTCGCCGGCATAAACATCAAATCCCTTGATGTCGTCTCCAGCAAATATTTCTTCCTTATAATTAGGCTCAAAATCTGCAATTCTTTGAAGTGCCATGTGTTTTTTCCTCGTCGCTCTACTACTTAAATTAATAGTAGAAATTAATGGCTTAACTTCCCTCTCCCTAAAGTCTGAACTGCTCAATTTAGGGCGTTTAATACTATAGGAATACAGCGCGGTGTCGGTGCTAGCGCGCTCAGCTATTCAATACCTGATTGAGTCACAATACGGTTCAGTTAGGGCTAGTGTCATGGCGAGGAACGAAAAAAAATTAGGTACGTTGTTGGGCCCCGGCCCTCTTTATATATGTCTAAAGAGGGCTAAAGCCCAACAACGTACCTGTAGTTTCAGAATGTTGCAGGAGAGAGGCTTCAGGAAAGCTATAAATTTTAGGTTTAGAGTGGATTTAGTCGATCTCTGATGGTTTCTATGCGTTTGCGGTTGACTCCTAAATCCGACTGTCCCAGACGCGAAGCCGATCGCACGTGAATCACCTTTGCCCCATCATCTACCAAAAATTCCACATCATCCACAAAGCCCATCAAAGCACTGGTGAACTCCGCATACAGGTAATTATCGGTTGCGGTGATAATTTTAGTTTTGCCCGAGGACTCGATCGCCCCTTTGAGCTTAGCCATAGCCTCAGCAGGCGACGAAGTGTAAGCCAAAGGCTCAATTTGGTGCTCGGCATCTTGACTGAAGCTGCTGACGCAGTTGGGGGAAGCAGGGCACGCTGCCAGTTTTCCTGACACAATGCCGATATTGGTAGGTCTTTTTCCAGCAAACATGGTTTTTTCTCCGGGAATTAGGGTAAAAGTTGCGATCGCCAGTACCGCTACAGCTACCAGCGATATTAAAACAACTAGGACTCTTTTCAATGCTGTCGGCGATTTTGTTTCAACTGTTTGCAAAGGATGAGTCCTCCAGAAAGTGCGATTTAGATCTAATTTTAATATTAATTGAAATTGACATCTCAAACCTAAATAGATTGAGTTTGTTCTTCGAGCAACCAGTAAGTCAGCATTGTTCCTTTACCTTTAACCGTGATAGGCCCCCGTTCTTCAAAAATAAACTGCTCTTTCAAACGCTCGTAAGTCTTCGCCGTCACTTGAATTTTACCCGGCAATCCGTTCGACTCCATCCGCGAAGCAACATTCACAGTATCTCCCCACAAATCATAGCTAAATTTGCTAATCCCAATAATGCCCGCCACCACCGAACCGCTGTGAATTCCGATCCGCAATTGAAAACCTTCTCCAATTTTGAGATTAAACTTTCTCAAAGCTACCTGCATATCCAAAGCTAAAAGTGCGATCGCCTCAGAGTGATCCGGGCGCGCCGTCGGCAAACCCCCAACCACCATGTAAGCATCCCCAATCGTCTTAATCTTTTCCAACCCGTGCAACTCAGACAACCGATCGAACTCCGAGAAAATTCCATTCAAAATTTCTACCAACTGCGTCGGACTTTTGTGAGCCGAAAACTCTGTAAAACCAACCAAATCAGCAAACAATACCGTCACCTCATCAAAATGATCCGCAATCAGCTTTTGCTCTTTTTGCAAGCGCTCAGCAATAGGTTTAGGCAAAATATTCAGCAGCAATTTCTCTGTTTGCTTTTGCTGCAATTTCAGCGCTGCTTCAGCTTGTTTCCGCTGAATCAGCGAACCGAGCTGCGTAGCAACCGCACTCACCAATTCCAGCAAACGCGGCTGAGATTCCAGAACTTTTTCGCGATAAAAAATCAAAATAGCTAACACTTGGTTGTCCGCCAAAATTGGCAAACCAAAAGCCGCTCTCAATCCCACATTTACCGCAATTTCCGATCGCAGAAACACTTGTTCCGGTGCAGTAGAAACATCCTCGATCCATTCGGACTGCTGCGACTGCCAAATCCTCCCTGGGAGTCCCGCACCAGGAGCAAAAGTTAGCTGCCAACTTGTCTGTCTGAATTGGGCAAAACTCAAATCGCTGACGTACCTGCCTCTAGCACATCTTAAAACGCCGTCACTGTTAGGAATCCAAGCTTCGCCCAGATTCCATTCAATAGTTTGACAAATTAAACCTAAAATCACATCTATAGCCGACTCAAAATCGTCAGATTTGCTAATAGCTTGAGTTGCCTCCAGCAGCAATCTTGTTTCCATTTCAACCTGACGGCGATCGGCAATTTCCTGGTGCAACTGGACATTTTGATCGGTCAATTTTTGATTTTTTTCTTGCAGTTGCATTTGCAAAGAACGCACGGTCAGTTGATTGCTCACTCGCGCCAATACTTCTTTAACCTGAAAAGGTTTTGTGATATAATCTGCTCCGCCTACTTCAAAAGCTTTTGCCTTATCTATTCCTTCTTCTAACGCGCTGATAAAAATGATGGGAATTTCGCTAAATTGCGGTTGTACTTTTAGTTTTTGACATAATTCATAACCGTTAATATCCGGCATCATAATATCCAGCAAAATCAAATCTGGGACGCTAGACTGAATTGCATCTATAGCCGAAAAACCATTAGTAACAGGTCTAACTTTATAGCCATTTTTTTGCAAGATTCTAATCAACAAACGCAGATTGTCTGGCGTATCGTCAACTACTAAAATATCTGCTTGATAGTTTTCAGTTTGTTCCGCCTTCATCTCCACGATCAGATTCCTCCGCCTCGGCAACTAAATTGAGAATTTTCTGGTAATCAAAATTACCGAGATGACCCTGGAGGATTTCGGCAAATTCAGGATGAGCATCCCTTATTTCCTCGATTGTTATCCCAATTAAGTCAAAATCAGCACTGCGGATTACCTGCCTCATGTGATCTATCCATTGTGCGGGAAGTATGGGTAAATAAGCAAGCGCATCATTAGACTGGGAGTCAGATAGATTGTGGCGATCGCCCGCTGACATCAAATCCGTTGAGTTAGAGTATAGATACTTCACCCCTAAATGTTTGTGAAGGGTATCAAAGATATCATTTTTGCGGAAGGGTTTGTTAATAAAATCGTCGCAGCCGACGAATAAAGCAAACGATCGCCTCCCTTCAATGGTACTAGCTGTCAAAGCAATAATCTTCGGAATCAGAGGTTCGACACCAGAGACGTTGATTTCCTCCCCCATTGCTTGCTTGGACTGTCTCTGCTGTATCCTGAGTCTAATTTCCATCGTCGCTTCGCAGCCATCCATCACCGGCATTTGCAAATCCATCAAGATTAAGTGCGGCTGCCAGTTTTCCCAGATTTCTACCGCTTCACGGCCGTTGCTAGCCTGTTTCACTGCAAAACCCAAGGGAGAAAGCATTTTAACTAAAAGTTGGCGGTTGTCTTTGCGATCGTCCACAACTAAAATCCGGTAGGATGGCCCATCTGGTTCCACTCCCATCACCAGGCTGCTGATTTCCGGGGTAGGAATCGAAGCGGCATCAACTGCATCAACTTCAATCTCAAATCTAAAAATCGTACCTCGATTTTGCTCGCTTTCCACAGTAATATTGCCGCCCATTAGCCGTACAAATTGGCTGCTGATCGTCAAGCCTAAACCCGTCCCTTTTTGAGCTTTTTGACCGGATTCTGTTTGCACGAAGGCTTGAAAAACCTTGCCCAATTCTTCGGGAGAAATGCCACTTCCTGTATCTTCTACTTCAAATTGCAGAAACAACGAACCAGACAAATCTAAATTATTCTCCGTCAAATTTTCACTCTCAGGCAGACTGTAACTTGTCGAACCATCTAAATTTGTAGGATTTTCACCGGCAATGACAATTTCGCCTTCTGAATCATTTCCTCTTGCTTCTTCTCTATTACTTCTATCTGTTACATCCATGACATCCCCTACATCTGTCCCTGCCGAACTGCCTTGCCTAAGAGACCTCACTCTTACAGATACCCCGCCAACTCTGGTAAATTTCATGGCATTACTGAGGAGATTGATTAGCACTTGGCGCAGTTTTACCTCATCAGTTCGCACGTACTGCGGAACATCTGTATTTCGTTGAAAAACTAACTGCAAACCTTGAGTTTTCGCTCGTAGTTGAAACATATCTTCCATTTCGTCAAGCAAGTCGTAGAGATTGAAGTTTGTCGGAAAAACAATCATCCGGCCCGCTTCGATTTTTGCCAAGTCTAAAGCTTGATTGATTAAAGTCAGCAAGTGTTCGCCGCTGCGGTGAATAACTTTGATATTGTCTCGGTCTTCTGCTGTTAGATTTGGGCTAGATTCGACGATTTGAGTAAAACCGAGTATGGCATTGAGGGGGGTACGCAACTCGTGGCTCATGTTGGCGAGAAACGTACTTTTCGCTCTGTTTGCTGCTTGGGCAGCTAATGCAGCCTGTTGCAGTTGTTCTGTGCGTTCCACAATTTCAGCTTCTAAGGTACGCTGGTAATTTGCTAGGACTCTTTCTGCTTCTTTGCGCTCGCTGATGTCTTGAATAGCTGCGATCGCAAAAACAACATTTCCGCTGCTGTCAAAAATTGGCGTAGCAGTTACCTCTAAAGTAATTATCAAACCGTATTGAGTGATTTCAACATCATCAACTTTGACAGATTCCCCTCTCAGCGCCCGTAAAATCGGAAAATTTTCAGGAAAATATAGGCGATCGCTCTCGCCGTTATAAAATTGATCCATTCCACGCCATGTTTGGGCAGCCCTCGCGAGGACAGTTTGTGAATCAAGCAATTCCTGCGCTGCATGATTCAAATACGCGATCGAGCCATCGGGATTGTAAACAGATACCCCCACCGGCAAAGCTCCTAAAAATTGATTTAGCCGACTTTCACTCGCAGATAATTCCTCGTTGGCTAGCTTCAAGTCTGCGTTTACCACCTCTAACTCCGCATTGACTCTCTTTAACTCCTCGTTGGCTTGTTGTCGCTTGATAGTTTCAATTGTTAATTTTTGGTCTTGCAAATAACTGTGTACTGCTTCTACCACTGTTATTTGTAAATCTTCATCCTGCCAAGGTTTCTGGATGTATCTGTACAACTTAGCATACTTGATGCTGTTGCTCAGAGCTTGTAAATCGGCTTGTCCCGTCAGCATAATTGTCAGCGTATCGGGCGATTGTTCGTGAATTTGTTTGAGCAGCTCGTCCCCTTTAATATCCGGCATGATGTAATCGGAAAGCACCAAAGCTATTTCATGCTCCTCAGCCCGCAAATCTGCTAGCAATTCCAAAGCATCTTCTCCACCTTCTGCCGTTTCAATAATGCACTGATCGCCGATCGCCTTTTTGAGCTCAATCTTTAAGCTTTCCAAAACATCAGGCTCGTCATCTATACAAACAATCACAGGTTTCTTCATAAATTTATTTGCCATTTTTTTTGTTGAATATTTACTTATCCAAGGCAAAAAATAGTTGTTTGGTTTCGCTTTTTTGCCAGTTTCACTACCTTACCACCCCAGTCAATCGATTTTAGATTTTAGATTTTAGATTTTAGATTGACCCCACGGATAAATTCCGGGGAAGAGAGGATTTTAGATTTTCGATTTGGGATTGATTCCACGGATAAATCCGTGGGCTTGTACCATCAAGAAATTCTTGGTCAGCAAGTTGATTTGAGATTTACACCACAGATAAATTTGAGAGCTTTTGCATTGTTTGATTTACAGAGAAACTGGTAAGCGATGCAGATGATTTCAAGATTGTTTGTGAATGACTGCAATTCAAGTCTAGTCTAAAATTTTGATATTGCCACCACTAAAGTCGAGCACTTATATCTATTATTTTTAGCCATAAGTCATCCAGATATTTTTTTTTCAAACTTCACGCCTAAAGATTGGGTTTGAAGCCTTTCCTTTTAGGGGGAAATTAAACAAAATGATTCATTGTTCCAATCCTCTTCTATCGACGGAAGAGGTAGCTGTCAACTGTCAACTGTCAACTGTCAACTGATGAACCGTACTATTGAATTTCTCTGCTTCGAGAATTAAGTTGAGAATTTTTTGGTAATCAAAATTCTCTAGATGACCTTGAAGGATGTCGGCAAATTCAGGATGAGCAGCCCTTATTTCCTCGATTGTGATCCCAATTAAGTCAAAATCAGCACTGCGAATTACCTGCCTCATATTATCTATCCATTCTGCGGGAAGGTTGGGCAAAGAAGCACACAAAGTATTAGAAGAATTTGATAGGTTATTGCGATCGCCCATTGAATCAGAGCCTGTCAAGTCAGAATAAATATAACTCACCCCCAAATGTTTGCTCAGCATATCAAATATATCCATTTTGCGGAAAGGTTTTCTGATAAAGTCATCACAACCCATCAACAAAGAAAAAGAGCGTTTATCTTCATGGGTACTAGCTGTTAAAGCAACAATCTTCGGGTTCAGGAATTGAGGATTGGGAATATCCATCTTCCCCTCGCCTTGTTCCTCTTCCTTTCTCCGCTGTATCCTCGATCTAATTTCGATCGTCGCTTCGTAGCCGTCCATCACCGGCATTCGCAAATCCATCAAAATCAAGTGCGGCTGCCAATTTTCCCACATTTCTACCGCTTCACGGCCGTTGCTAGCCTCTTCGACTCCGAAACCCAAGCCAGAAAGCATTTTGACTAACAGTTTGCGGTTGTCTGTGCGATCGTCCACAACTAAAATTCGATAGTATTGCTGATCTGGTTCCAGTCCAATCACCTCACGGATGTTTTTTGGAACAGTAATTGCAGCGGAATCAACTGCACTAACTTCTATGTCAAATCTAAAAATAGTACCCCGTTCTAGCTGGCTTTCTACAGTTAGATCGCCACCCATTAACCGTACAAATTCGTTGCTAATTGTCAATCCCAAACCAGTACCTTGTTGAGCTTTTTGACCGGATGCTGTCTGCACAAATGCTTGAAAAAGATTGCCCATTTCTTCTGGGGCAATACCAACTCCCGTATCTTCTATTTCAAACTCCAAAAACAGAGAATTAGAAATATTTAAATTATCCGTTTTTGCCAATACTTTACTTTCAGACTGACGGGAAATTATAGAAATTTCTGGATAATTGCTTGCTTCTAAATCTGAATCTGTCGAATTTTTCAAGGGACTGACAATTTCCCCTTCCTCGCTTATTTTGGCTATATTTGCGATCGAATTCGCTGCTGAAATACCTTCTAACTTCCGGCGCACTCTTACTGACACCCCGCCGATTTGAGTGAATTTCATCGCATTACTCAGAAGATTGATTAGCACCTGGCGTAGCTTCACTTCATCGGTTCGCACGTACTGCGGAATGTCAGCATCGCGCTGGAAAATCAACTGCAAATCTTGATTTTTTGCTCGCAGGTCAAACATTTCTTGCAATTCGTCAAGCAAGCAGTAAAGGTCAAAGTTAGTCGGAAAAAGTGTCATCCGCCCCGCTTCGATTTTTGCCAAATCTAAAGCTTGATTAATTAAAGTCAGCAAGTGTTCGCCGCTGCGATAAATAATTCTGAGATTTTCTCTGTCGTCTACTGTCAAATTCGGGCTGGGTTCGACGATTTGAGTAAAGCCGAGTATGGCATTGAGAGGTGTACGCAACTCGTGACTCATGTTGGCAAGGAAGGTACTTTTCGCTCTGTTTGCTGCTTCGGCGGCGAAGGCAGCTTTTTGCAATTGTTCTGTGCGTTCTACAATTTCAGCTTCTAAGGTACGCTGGTAATTTGATAGGAAATTTTCTAATTCTTTGCGCTGGCTGATGTCTTGAATAACTGCGATCGCAAAAACAATATTTCCGTTGCTGTCAAAAATAGGTTTGGCACTTATTTCTAGAGTGATTGTCAGCCCGTATTGAAGGATTTCAACTTCATTCACCTTGACATATTCCCCTCTCAGCGCCCGCAAGATCGGAAAATTTTCAGGGAAATACAGCCGATCGTTTTCGGCGTCATAAAATTGAGAACTTGCAACTAATTGTTCAACACTGTTGCCTAGCATACTGTCTGCCAACCCAGTATCTGCATCCAGCAACTGCTCGGTGGTATGATTGATATAGGCGATCGAGCCGTCGGGATTGTAAACAGATACCCCCACAGGCAAAGCTGCTAAAAATTGATTCAATCGGCTTTCGCTTGCCGACAATTCCTGGTTGGCTATCTGCAACTGCTTGTTTGCTTCTCGCCCCTTAATAACTTCATCAGCCAACTTTTGGTCTTGCAAATAGCTGTGAACTGCTTCGACTACTGTTAACTTCAAATCTTCCTTTTGCCAAGGTTTGGGGATGTAGCGGTACAGCTTGGCATACTTGATAGCGTGACTGATTGCCTCCAAATCTGCTTGACCGGTCAGCATAATTTTCAGCGTATTGGGCGATCGTTCATGAATTATTTGGAGCAGTTCGTCTCCTTTGATATCCGGCATGATATAATCAGAAACAACTAAAGCTATTTCGTGTTCGTCAGCCTGTAAATCTGTTAATAACTCTAAAGCATCTTCTCCTCCTTGGGCTGTTTCAATAATACACCGATCGCCGATCGCCTTTTTTAGTTCAATCTTTAAACTGTTCAAAACATCAGCTTCGTCATCAATACAAACAATCACAGGTTTTTTCATGATTTTGCTTCCCGGAGTTTTTTTTGCTTCTCTCTTTGCTGCTACAATTTTGGTAAAAAATCAGATTTCAACCGATTTTTTTACCAACTTTTTTGGGTAACGGTAGAATGATTCATTGCTTCAATCCTCTTCTATCGACAGCTATGGGTAGCTGTCAACTGTCAACTGTCAACTGTCAACTGTCAACTGTCACCTCTACTATGCTATTTTTATGCCTCGGCAATTAAAGTGAGAATTTTTTGGTAGTCAAAATTATTGAGATGATCCTGGAGGATTTCGGTAAATTCAGGATGATCGTACCTTAATTCCTCGATCGTCCTCGCAATTAAGTCAAAATCAGCGCTACGTATTACCTGCCTCATGTTTTCTATCCATTCTGCGGGAAGTGCAGGCAAATAAGCAAGCGCAGCATTAGAGGGAGCGTCAGATTGATTGTGGCGATCGCCCGTTGGGATAAAATCAGTTGAGTAAGAGTAGAGGTACCTCACTCCCAAATGTTTGTGGAGCGTATCAAATATATCAGTTTTGCGGAAAGGTTTGCTAATAAAATCGTCGCAGCCTATAGATAAAGCAGACGATCGTTTTTCTTCAATAGTGCTAGCTGTCAAAGCAACAATCTTCGGAATCACAGAGCCCTTTTCTTGTCGCTCTTGCTGCTGTATTCTGTTCCTAATTTCTTTAGTAGCTTCATAGCCGTCCATCACTGGCATTCGCAGATCCATCAAAATTAAATGCGGCTGCCAATTTTCCCACATTTCTATTGCTTCGCAGCCATCGCTAGCCTCTCGCACTCCAAAACCCAAGGGAGAAAGAATTTTGACTAAAAGTTGGCGGTTGTCTTCGCGATCGTCTACAATTAAAATTCGATACCAGGGTTGATTTGGTTCCAACCCAGTAACTTCGCGGTTAATTTCTGGGGCGGGAATATCAGCAAAATTAACCACACCGACTGGAATCTCAAATTTAAAACTTGTGCCGCGTTCTAATTCACTTTCTACGACGATTTCTCCTCCCATCAGCCGGACAAATTGACGGGTAATCGTCAATCCCAAACCCGTACCTTTCTGAGTTCTTTGACCCGAAGATGTTTGCACAAATGCCTTGAAAATATTCCCCAATTCTTCCGAAGCAATGCCAACGCCTGTATCTTCTATTTCAAACTGAAGGAAAATTACCCGATCGTCAGTTAAATCATCAGGCTCATCTCTGGGCACAACAGTTGCCACATCACTTCTATCGGTGGCAAACTCTCTAATACTTTTTGTAGTATCAATGCAAGCTGTTGGACTGTTCAATAAGTCAACTATTCTCGATTTTTCTAATTGTGAAACCCTTAAAACGATTGAACCTTGTTCCGTAAACTTAATTGCATTGCTGAGAATATTTATCAGCACTTGCCGCAGTTTGACATCATCGGTTCGCACATACTGGGCAACGTCATTTTCTCGCTGAAAAAGCAACTGAACCTCTTGATTCTTTGCCCGCATTTGAAACATATCTTGTAAATCGTCAAGCAAGCGGTATAAGTCGAAGTCTTTAGGGTCAAGTATCATCCGCCCCGCTTCAATTTTTGACAAGTCTAAAACTTCATTGATCAGGGCCAGCAAGTGTTCGCCACTGCGACGAATAATACTCAGATTTTCGTGGTTTTCGACAGTAAAATTGGAGCTGCCTTCCATGATTTGTGCAAACCCCAGTATGGAATTGAGAGGAGTCCGCAATTCATGGCTCATATTGGCCAAAAACGTGCTTTTAGCTTTGTTTGCAGCTTCAGCAGCTAAGGCGGCTTGTTGCAGTTGTTCTGTGCGTTCGTCTATTTTGGTTTCTAAGGTGTGCTGGTAATCTGCTAGTATTCTTTCGGCTCGTTTGCGATCGGTAATATCTTGAAAAGCTGCGATCGCATAAACAATATTTCCCCTAGCGTCAAAAATTGGCGTAGTATTGATCTCGATCGCAATTATTTTGCCATCTTGACGGATTTCTACATCGTCAACCTTGACAAATTCTCCTTTGAGTGCGCGCAAAATTGGCAGATTGTCCGGCGGGTAAAGCTCATCAGTATTGGCAACATAAAGTTGATAAGTTGCAGCTAATTGTTCCGCAGTGCTTTCCGGGATAGTGTCTGCACCCAGCAAATCCCGCGCTGCTTGGTTGAAATAGGCGATCGAGCCGTCGGGATTGTAAACAGATACCCCCACGGGCAGAGCTGCTAAAAATTGGTTCAGGCGGCTTTCGCTCGCCGACAGCGCCGCATTTACTTCTTGCCGCTTCAGGATTTCATCTGTTAACTTTTGGTCTTGCAAGTAACTGTGAATTGCTTCTACTACCGTTAATTTTAAATCTTCATTATGCCAAGGTTTAGGGATGTAACGGTACAATTTAGCATACTTTATAGCATTGCTCAGAGCTTCCAGATCAGCTTGCCCAGTCAGCATAATAGTCAGCGTATCGGGCGATCGTTCGTGAATTTTTTTAAGCAGTTCATCCCCTTTAATATCCGGCATAATATAATCGGAAAGCACCAATGCAATCTCGTATTCATCCGCCTGCAAATCTTCCAGTAACTCTAAAGCATCTTCCCCGCCCTCAGCCGTTTCAATAATACACCGATCCCCGATCGCCTTTTTCAGTTCAATCTTTAAACTGTTCAAAACATCCGGTTCGTCATCAATACAAACAATCACAGGTTTTTTCATAATAACTTTGCCAGCCCAGATTTGATCGTATCTATTAACTCTTTACTTTTCCACGGTTTGTACAAACAGCAGTATAAATCGGCTTCTTTTACTGCCCGCTGAAGAGCCTCTTTATCCGCTTGCCCCGTCAACATCACCTTAACGATTTTAGGATATTTTTGGTGAACTCTAATTAACAGTTCATCACCTTTGATTCCCGGCATCAGCCAATCAGAAACAACCACAATCACCTCAGCTTCTGCTGGAAACTCCTCCAGTAAATCTAAAGCTTCATCACCACTTTCAGCTAATTCGTAAAAATAATCATCTTTAAATTCATTCTTGAGCTGCATCTTGAGAGTCTTCAAGATATCGGGTTCATCGTCAACGCAAAGAATTACAGGCTTATTCATCTTTTGCTCTCTGCTATTATTTTAATGGGTTTACCGACATGACTTGCTTCTGTGTTATTGATTTGGGGCGAGGATGCACTATCTATGTCCCCTATTTTATTTTAATAGAACTTCACAAAAGAAACCCGGTCAATCGCAATAAATCTTATGTTTGTCAGCGAGACAGCCCCTGTCGCTATCGGGAATCAGCCCCTGCGGATAATACCATTTTGGCATTGGAGGATTGGGGATGTTCGATTGGGTATCACTGATGACAATCGGGGTTTGGTGCTTGCTGACAGTGGCATTCTTTTTTTAACAGGTGTAAGTTTAGTTTAATAGATTGGGAGGGAGACTGTAAAGCTTGTCTGTCCAGGTACCGACTCTACAGCAATTGTACCTTCATGTTTGTCAACAATTTTTCTCACGATGTCCAATCCCAAACCGCTACCTTCCCCCGCAGATTTAGTCGTAAAAAATGGGTGAAAAATTTTGGGAATAACTTCTGGGGGAATACCTTTGCCGTCATCAGTAAATTTGAGGACAAGATTTGTCTCTTGCTGCTTAGTTTCAATCGTCAAAATACCTTTATAATCCATTGCTTGCAGGGCATTGTGAATTAGATTTGTCCAAACTTGATTTAAGTCATCCGGATAACACATGATTTTCGGTAAATCTCCATAGTTTTTGACTACTTCTATGCCGTGTTTCAGTTGATTTTGATAAAGAGTTAACACCATTTCAATGCCATCATGCAAGTTCGCCTGCACTTTTTCTTGCTTGCTATCGAAATGAGCGTAGCTTTTTAAGGCAAATACTACTTTTCCCGACTTGGCTGTCGCTCTTTGGATCAGGCTAATACTTTTCTTAAAGCTCGCAAACTGGTAAGCAGTATTGAAAACCACTTCCCAATCCGGCAATTTAAAAAATGGCAACAATTCTTCTATGCGATCGTAAATCTCCATGTCAACTAAACTATCCGCTATTTCTTCAGCATTTTCAATGCCTCCTGCCATCAACTCGTTACGCAACTGCTGCTTAATTTTGCGCTTTTCTCTGCTAGTAAATAGCGTTTCGTGATTTGTAGATCTGTGCAGCAAAGCTAAAAAACAAGCTTGGCTTTCTTCAGAAAGTTGTTGAAAAAATTGAGGCATTTTTTCTAAATTTTCGTCCCAAAAATTAGAAATATTATCAATAGATGAACCTATGATGCCTAGCGGAGTATTGATTTCGTGGGCAATGCCGGCAATCAGTTGTCCCAGTGCTGCCATTTTTTCCGATTGAATCAAATGCTCTTGTGTCGCTTGCAATTGGTAGATAGCAGTTGCTAAATCTTGATTTTTTTCTTGCAAACTTTGTTGCAAAGAACAAATTTTTAAATGAGTTTCAATCCGGGCTAAAACTTCTTCAACCTGAAACGGTTTGGTAATAAAGTCCACTCCCCCAACTGCAAAAGCTTTAACTTTATCCATCACCCGTTGGGAACCGGGCGAACTTGATAGCCTTTGTCGCTCAAAATTCCTGCCAGCAGCCGCAGGTTTTGTGGCGTGTCGTCCACTACTAAAATATTAGCTCGATTGGTGTTGGGTAAAGTTAAATTCATCGGTATTTACTGTTGTTCGCTGCGCTCGATTATGGTCAAAATTCTGTCATATTCAAAATTATTAATGCAATCTTGAAGCGCGGCTGCCAGAGAGGGGTTGATAGTGCCGATTTGTGCGATCGAACTGGCGATCGCCTCCATGTCTACACTCAAAATATTTTGCTTGAATTGAACCCTCCAGTCTGGAGAAAGAGAGGCGATCGCCTCTGGTGTCAGCACATCCTGACTAGACTCCCCCGCACCCCCCATACTGACCTCTGTTGGCTCTTCATAAATATAGCGTACTCCTAAATGTTTCCCCATGGCCGCAAAGATATCTTCCTCTCGGAACGGTTTCCGCATAAAATCATCGCAACCCGTCGAAAGAATCACCGCCCGTTCTTCCTCCAAAACACTAGCAGTCAGGGCAACAATCGCCGTTGCTTGCCCGCCAGTTGTAGTTTTAATCTGTTTCGTTGCCTCGTACCCGTCCATTACAGGCATTCTCATGTCCATCCAAATTAGATGCGGTTCCCAATCCCTAAAAATATCCACCGCTTCTTGACCGTTATTCGCTTCTCTCAACAGAAATCCCAACGGACTGAGAAGTTTTACTAACAGTTGGCGGTTCAAAGGTTTGTCGTCCACAATTAGCAAGCGGTAAGGTGGCTGATTCGGTTCGAGGGCAACAACTCGACGTAGAGCTTTTTTACTTTCAATATCACTAGCTTCCACCAGATGAACTTGGATATCAAACTGAAATAGCGCACCCTTGCCCACCTCGCTGCTAACAGTAATTTCACCTCCCATCAATTGCACGAACTGGCGGCTGATCGCTAAACCTAAACCCGTCCCTTCTTGAGAATCTTTACCCGTTGTTGTCTGCACAAATGCTTCAAACAACTGATGGATTTCTTCGGTGGCAATGCCTGCACCAGTATCTTGAACTTCAAAATGGAGCGAGTAGCGGCCGGGCATTTCATCAGCGCTGTTTTTGTGTAAATTCCGCTTTCCTCCTTTCACTTGCACCGACACTCCACCTTGTGAAGTAAATTTAATTGCATTGTTGAGCAAATTAATTAATACTTGGCGCAATTTCACTTCATCGGTGGAAATGTAATGGGGAACTTCTGCGTCTCGATCGAAGATTAATTGCAAGCCTTTTTCCTCAGCTTTGAGAGCAAACATATCTTCTAAATCATCGAGAATTCGATATAAATCGAAGCTTTTTTCATTAATGGTAGTGCGTCCAGCTTCAATTTTTGACAAGTCTAAAACTTGGTTAATTAACGTCAGCAAATGCTCGCCGCTCCGCAGGATAATCCCGACATCTTCTTGATTTTCGGGAGACAAATTTTTACTGCGGATCATGACTTGAGCAAAGCCGATGACTGCGTTCAGGGGCGATCGCAATTCGTGGCTCATATTGGCGAGAAACGTACTTTTAGCTTTGTTGGCTGCTTCGGCGGCTTCTTTCGCCTGCTCCATTTTGATTTGTGCTTCTTTGCTATCCGTAATATCTTTAATAAAACCTTCGTGATAAAGTAGATTTCCTGCGGGATCGCACACGGCCCGACAATTTTCGGAAATCCAGATGATGCTACCATCTTTGCGGTAAATTTCCGATTCAAAGTTAGACAGTATCCCGTACTCGTCGATCAGCGCTACAAATTCGCTGCGGCGGTTGGGTTTCACGTAAAGCTGGTTCTTGAAATTCGGCTGTGCTGCGATTAATTCTGCGGGCGATTCGTAACCGTAGAGTTCAGCTAAAGCGGGGTTGGCGCTGAGGTATGTCCCGTCAGCAGCAGTTTGAAAAATGCCATTCAAAGCATTTTCATAAATGTTGCGATATTTTTCTTCTGCTTCGCGGAGGGCGGTTTCTGCTTTTTGGCGATCGGTAATATCGCTCGAAATCGAGAGAAAACAAGCTTCTCCCTCAATATCGATGGTTTCAATAGACAGCAGGGCCGTTCTTTCTGTACCGTTTTTTTTGCGAAATCTCAGCTCGTAATTGTGAAGGGCTGTCTGGTTTCTTAACATTTGAATCATGCGATCGCGCTCTCCTAGACTCGCCCAAAAATTTAGATCTACGGCTGTTTTACCAATAATTTGGTCGTGCGTGTAGCCAATCATCCGGCAAAAGCTTTCATTAACTTCTATGTGGCGACCGTCACTGATTCTCGTGATCGTAATTGCATTTGGACTAGAACGAAAAGCTTTAGAAAACTTTTCTTTTGCCTTGGCAAGAGCGGCGGTACGTTCTGCAACTTGGACTGCTAAGTTTTGGTTGTATTCTTTTAACAGTTGCTCCGCTTGTTTGCGTTCCGTAATATCTTGAAAGGCGCACATCCCATAGATAATATGTCCTTGGGCGTCGTAAATAGGAGTTCCCCAAACTTGTAGGGGAACAGTTTTGTCACGGGAGCAGATTTCCATGTCATCGACAGTGACACTTTTGCCCTGCAAAGCATTTAAAATAGGGTCGTATTCCGCCGGGTAAATTTCCTGGGTTCCAGCTAAATAAACTTTGTAAGCTTGGCGCAAATTTTCGGCATCTGCTGCTATGATTCCTTGACCAAAAAGTTGCTCTCCTATAGGATTAATGTAGTGAGGTTTACCATTTTTTTCGACAATAAAAATGCCTAGCGGTACTGCATCGAGAAATTGTTTGACTCGGTTTTCGCTTTCCGAGAGCGAAGTAAATGAATGCTGCAATTGCTCTGCCATGCTGTTGAAAGCAGCGGCAAGTTCTCCGAGTTCATCTTCGCGATTCAAAGCGAGCTTTGTATCCCATTCATTGCGTGCCAAAGCTTTCGCCGCCGCATTCAATTTTAAAATCGGCCGCACCACCCATTTAGCAGTCAGAATCCCAAGAATGGTCGCCCCAATCAAAGCTGCAACGGACAGCAAAAAAGTGGTGCGGGTATTGGCATTAATTTGCTGCATAAAGTCTGACTCGGGTACAACTACCACAATCAGCCAATCCAACCCTCGATCGTCTTGAAAAGGAGTTACCTGAATAAAATTTCGCTGACCGTCAACATCAAAGGTAAGCTGTTGAGAATTATTGATTTTAGCTAAGCTTTGGTAGAATTTCTCTAAATGCTGTGCGGTTTGGCGAATTACCGGATTCTCGCTGGCTGAAGCTGTGATGCGTTTTGCTTCTTTACCTTGCACTGCAAATTCTTTACCCGGCTTTGAAGTGGCAATTAACATCCCCGATCGCTCCATCACAAAAGTTTGTCCCGACTTGCCAATTTTGAGGCTGACGAGAAATTCTTTGATTTTGGAAAACAGCAAATCGCTGCCAGCTACTCCTAACAGCTTACCATCATTGTCGTAGATAGGCAAAGAAGCAGTAATTGCCAGTTCTCTGGTCAAGAAGTCTGTATAAATTGGAGTCCAAACAGGCTTTTTGGCTAGCGCCGCTGCTATGTACCAAGGACGAACTCGCGGGTCGTATTTTTCGGGAGAAATTTCGATTAATTTAACGCGTTTTCCTTGAGGGTCAGCAGTATATCGAGCTAATTTATTGCCAGTCGAGCTGTCAGCAGCAGATATCAGAATCCGATCTTTAGTGCGGATTGCTCCTGAGTGGTCTCCATTTTCTTTGCCTGTATAAATGATGCTGATTGAATCAAAATATTGAATTTGTTCGAGGAAATGAAGTTCGAGTTTTTGTTTGTCTTCTAGGTTCAATTGCCCCAATTTTACGCCTTGAACGTTCAGGTGATTGACAATGTGGGGAATTGACATATAATTTTCAATGCGGTCTTTGATGCGAGCGCTAATTTCTCCCCGCAACTGAGCGGCCACATCGTTAACAGCCCGCTGACCGTTTTGGAACGACAGCCAACCTACAACTCCTACTGTGCCGACAATTTGCACTAAAAAAGGAAGCACGAGCACAGTTTGTAATGGAGCTTTGCCGATAATTTTGGTAGCAAAGCGATTCAGCGGTTTAGGAAACATATTCATCCTAAAAATAATTGAAATTGGTCGTGGAAATTAGTAGATCTTAAAGTCTTGGAGCGATACAGGAGGGAGTTGTCTCAAATCCGGTTCCTGACTCATCATAAAAGTGTTGGCGATCGCCTTTTGAGAGTTTTGAGGACTTCCCTCGTGACTGCACAATTAGAGTTTTTTAACCTGACTTGCGAGTGCGAAGCAATCCTGGGTGTTGGCGATCGCGATCGGATCGCTTGCCTTCCGGTCTTCGGACACGCAATAGAGATGTCCGCGGCATAAGTAGGTGGTTACAAATAAAGATTACATCAGTTGGGCGGGTGAAAGCGCTGCTCTACTAGCTTCTATCATAGAATTTTAACCGACACCAGCCCTGACAAGAGAATCAGGTTTTTTTTGATAACCTACTTACTTGTTGCGGGAAATGCAGATTGGTATAACTGTTATGCAGATATTGTCCGTACTGACAACTGTCCAGGGTATTAATTTAAATTAATCTAGCGTATTTCAAGAGAAAGTTTTTGGAGAACTATCGATGCAGGTGATTGGGTACGATCGCACTATCCGCAGCCACCGGCACCCGAAACACCTGTATTTACCTGCGATTCAACTCCACCCTTTCGCCGTAACGCAACAGCATATCCAAGCTTTCCAAACGATTTTGCCAAGTTTGCACCTGATAGCTATTTTGCCCAGAATGCAAGCGCATGGAAGACTGAAATTGAGCTTCAAAACTCGCCAACAATCTTTTAGCAGTTGTTAAGCTTTCGGCAGAAGGACTTGCAGCCAATCTGCTCAAGGCAACACCCAATTCCTCCGATCGACTTTTGAGAACTTTCAATTCAGATTCCGACACCCGCAACTGATTGTTAGCCAACAAAAAACTCCATTCCTGCTTGAGAGCAGTATAGCGCGAAGCTGCTGCTGCAAAGGGCTGGCGGTAAGGAATTGGTTCGGAAGCAGAAGTCGTTAGCGAAGCCCTCGTAGACGATCGCACTCTGACACCTTGAGTCCGGTTAAAAAAGCTCTGCATCCCGCTGCTGATACTTTCCACCGCAAAAATAGCATAGCCCCCAGTCGGCAAATCGCGCAAAGCTTGAATTTGGTCGATCGCCACAACTTCCGGGAGTGTCAACAACTTAACCGAGGGAGAAATTAAAGCTGAACCGAGCATTTGTTCCTTTGCTAGCGGTTCGGTAATGCGTTGAAGTCGGTTCGTATCCAAAGCATAAGTCATCGGCACAATCAAGTCTACAATCCCCTGACGGGCCCAAACTTCCCAATTTTGCTGAATTTTGTAAATCCGCTGACTTTCGGGGTGGGGAAACACCGCAACTGACAGAATAGTGCGAGGATAATTCGACCGCAAAAGCTGAGATACTTCAGCTACAAAACTATTAATTTGATTGGTTTTAAACTCAACCCACTGCCGCCACAAATTGCCAGAACTCGGCGAAATATTCACCGGATCGGTACCAGTTAACTGTTTAAATTGCTGCCTTGCTGCTGCACCGTAGCCGTAGACAAAACCTGCATTGTCATCTTGAAAAGGATAGCGAATGTAGTCTAATTGCACACCATCTACTTTGTATTTGCTGGTAATTTCGCTGATAATTCTTAGTAAATAATTCCGCGCTTCCGGGTTTGCAGGATCGAGATAAAATTTACCATCGTTAGGGTTTTGCGTGCGTCCTTTATTGTCAATATTTGCCCAATTTGGATAGGCCGAAAGTACCGGGCCTGGATAAGAACCAGGTTTGCCAATTAAAGTATTGTGGCGTTTATTGCCCGTGGCAAAAGTCCAAATCCAAGCGTGCAGTTCTATGCCTCGCTCGTGGGCTAATTTAACCGCAGATTCCAGAGGATCCCAGCCAACTGTGAGGGGGTTTTGTTGCGGTGCAACTTGACTGGGATAAATCGGATATCCGGCATTTAAAGTTTCAAAGAAAACGGTATTGATCCCGGCGGCGGCAAGTCGATCGAACACAGCGGCCAAACCCTGTTCCGATCGCGCTGCGACGATCGTACCGCGATCGAGCCAAACGGCGCGAATTTCCGCCCCAATGCGCTGCCCTTCCTGGGGGTAATTTTGCCAGAGCAACTGGCGCGCTTGCACCCACTGCTGCCTGATCTCAGCGTATTTTTGCTCTTGCAGGAGTTGGTCAAAATTTTGCAAAACCTGACGGGCCTTGGCGATCGCCCCTGTGGTTGCTGCTGGTAAAACCAACGGGCGACTCGCCTGCGGCCCACCGACACTGTTGCTTGACGCCACCAATTGAGGGGGGATAGCAGCATCGAGATTGACGGCGGTATTGCCTGAATTAGCTGCTGTCAGGGCGCTTTCAAACCTGCCGAGGAGGTTGGTGAGTTCTTGGCGCATCAAGTAGGCTTCAATGCTGACGATCGGCTTATTGGAATTTATCTGCACGTCCAAACCCGCCGGCGCCGACTGATCCGAAGGGTCTGTAAAAGTTGCAGGTACGGGATCTGGAAGGGGGGGAGAAGGAGAAAGTCGGCTCAGCGGAGTATTGCGCGGCGAACTGGGGGTATTTCTCGTGACCCTGGAGGGGGGATTTGGCAGCGGTGGTGCGGCTGCTGTTGGCGGCTCGACAGGCCTACCCACAGTTCCTCCCCAGCGGGCGATCGAGGCCCGCAGCCAAGCCGTGTCTATATTTGGGGAACCGTCGCTACCCCAGCGCCAGCCGAGATAGGTAGCGCGATCGGTGGCGATCGCAGCGGAGGAACCGGAACTATCTTTCCAGGTAGCGATGGTTTGACTGTTCGCGTCGGCGGGAATCAAGACGCCGCCTTGAACAGAGGCATTTTTTTGTTCTGGGGGAACCCAGTTGCTTGAACTGGTACAAGCGAGATCGCGGCAGCGGGTGCGCGGTTGCACCGCCCCCCGCTGAGTCAACGGAAAAGCCCAATAGGCCCCGAGGAGCGATCGTAAAGATTGACGTACTAAGGCTGGGGAACTGCGGCCGACTGGGCCCGAAGCAATCAAGCGGCCGCCCTGTTTTGTCCAAGCTTCTAAAACTTTAATTTGTGCCGGACTCAAAGTTTCAATATTGGGCAAAAATAGCACATTAACGCCTGCTAAATCTGCCAAATTTTTGATGTCTTCGAGATTGATTGGTTTGTAAGCAATGCCGCTTTCCCAGAGGCGCGTGGTAATCTTCACCCAGTCGGGGGAATTCTCGGAACTGCGAACAACTCCCAGAACTACTTCCGCAAAACTGGGAGAGGGAAATAGGATGGAGAGATTGAGTAATGTACTCGCTAGAGTGCCAATGAAGACTCTTTGCAAGAAAGTGAAAAAGCGAATTTTTGGATTTCTATCGGGCTTTTTGATTTGTTGCATTGACACGAGAATTACCCACCACACCACTTAGGAAAATTTCAATAACAATTTCGAGCAATTAACTCGCACAATACAATTTTTTATCAGGTCATGCAACCTAAATCAGGAAAATATGCGATCGCCCGCCTGCAATGGGATCGAATTCGAGCGAACCGATCTCGGGTGCGATCGAACGATCGCCATAAAAAAGGTTGGTAGTGAGGACTTTAGTCCGCATTTATGAAGGACTCGCATTCCGAACGATCGGGAGCATCTCATTTTTGTAAAAAGCATTTTTTCTTTGAGTGCGAGCGTCCCCGCTCGCGTATTGTACAATACGCGAGCGGGGACGCTCGCACTATAATAAATGCAAGACTGAGATGCTCCCGAACGATCGAACCTTACTTACTGAGTTGCCGCTTCATTTACCGGGAATCGATCGATCAACTGCATCGCCCGACAAGCATTCTTCCGCAAAGAATCCGACACGTGAGGAACATGAGGAATCTGAGACAAGAAATCCAAAGTCCGGCGCAAAATCCGCACCACATCCCCTTCATCCAAACTCGTGTGACTAATCAGTTCCAGCCATTCCACGCCCAGAGCCCACTGTTCCACCAAAGTCACGATATCCCGTTCCAGCCAAATCGGGATCGCAGCTTCGTGGCGGTACTGCACTTGAAACAACCGGCGGCGCAGGCCTTTTTGCAGATTGTCCAAAGGTGCCAAAACTTCCGGCGACAGCGAGTAATGAGTCCAACTGTCAGGCCGAGAAACTTCTGTAACCAAGGCCGCGCAAGCAGCAGCGAGGTGGTGGGGGTCAAGTTCGTCAAACTCAGCAGACATCAGGGACAAACCCAGCCACAGTTCATTATCACCGCGAATGGCGGCGCAGGCTTGACCCAAGATTGTGGGTACCAACCTGTCGGAGGAGTCATCTCGATTCCCATCTGCCGAAATTACTCTTTCCAAACATCCGAAATTTAGCAAGATGTCAATTAAGTTGAGAAATTGCTCCCAGTAGCGAGCTCGCTGCTTTTCTAAGTCTTGTTCGGCTTTGCGGATTTCTTTTTTCAATTCTTCGCGGCGGCGCTGGCGCTTGAGCAAAGTACCGGGATTGCCCCATTCGAGAACTGGGTGAATTTCTAGTTTATCTTCTAGGGCGACGATTTTCTGCTGTTGCTCGATCGCCTCTGGGCTCGGTTCCGGTGCGGGCAATTCTGGGATCGATTGAGCAATTTCCAAAGTTTCCTCGGTTCCCAAGCGACACTGGCCGAGTCTCAGGGTCAATTCCGGAGGCGGGTTTAAGCCATCTGCGACACTCAAGCGGGGCAGTTGGGCGTGGAGGGTGGCGACATCGCTAATCGCGACGATATACCAGCGGTTGTCTTTGCCCAAACATACCAAATTAGGTGCTTGGCCGGAACCTGGGATTTTGGCAACCAGTACGGCGGGGACTGGGGTTGTGTGCGATCGTTTGGCTGTCGGGACGTGTTTGCCCTTCAGACTCAGAACCGTCCCTAGCACTGCAAAAGCTACAGCTACCGACATCTCCTTAATTCGCGTTTCTTCTGCTTGCTGCAATAGAGTTTTCAGCAAACGTTTGTCTTCTTTGAGCCTTCCCTGCAATTTTTCGTAATGGGCGAGTTGTTTTTCCAGGGTAGAGACATTACCTCCGGCAGCCAGGGACTCTTCGAGCACCGCTAATTCTGTTTGCAACCGATCTAATTCTGATTGCTGCGGCTGCAAGTACAAGGTAGAAAGGTATTGACCAAAACTGCGTTCTACCAACTCTTGAGCTTCCTCAAGCGTGTGAGTTTGCAGCAAATTCAGCACCATGCCGTAGCTGGGCGTAAACTGACTGGCAAGGGGGTCGGCTTTGGCTGTTGCCAAATAGGAGGCTTCCTTTGCGCCTTCAAAGCGGGTCTGAACTGCGACCACGTGCCCCAGCTCATCCATGCCCCGGCGACCTGCCCGACCGGCCATTTGTAGGAATTCTGAAGCGTTTAGCAGTCGGTGTCCCTTGTCGGTGCGTTTGGACAGGGTGGAAATGACGGTGGTGCGGGCGGGCATATTGATCCCGGCTGCGAGGGTTTCGGTGGCAAATACGACTTTAATCAAACCTCTGCCAAAAAGTTCTTCTACTAAACCTTTCCAGGCGGGCAAAATGCCTGCGTGGTGGGCGGCGATGCCTTTTAAAAGTGCTTCTTTTTGACCGAAACGTTCTGCTTCTGGGTTGCGCTGTAAAAAATCGTCAATAATGCGTTTGAGTTCGGCTGTTTCGGCTGCGTTAACTAGGGAGAAATTGCCTACTTCTGCTACTGCTTGGTCGCACCCGCGACGGCTGAAGATGAAGTAAATTGCTGGTAGCATATCGCGATCGTCCAACCGAGACAAAACATCGGTCAAACTGGGAGTCGGAATGCTACCTCTTTCTGCTTTTTGCTGCTTCTTTTTGGGGACTAATCGCGGATTAGCTCTTTTGCCGGTTTCGTCTAGCAGGGGAAATATCCCTTTTTGATTGGCGAAGTGGAATTGTAGCGGCACTGGCCGAAAGTCTGAGTAGACAAGCTCTGTGGGCCCGTGGACTTTGTTAATCCAGTCTGTAAGTTGGTCGCTATTAGCAACGGTTGCTGAGAGGGCGAGGAGTTGAATTTCGCTGGAACAATAGATGATTGATTCTTCCCAGACTGTACCCCGCTGGCGATCGTTCATGTAGTGACACTCGTCGAGCACCACGGTTTCGACTCCGGTGAGGGAAGCACCGACAGCGCCGATCGGCGTACCGTAGAGCATATTCCGAAATATTTCGGTAGTCATCACCAAAATCGGCGCATCTCGATTGAAGGAGATGTCGCCCGTCAGCAAACCTACCATCTCGTCTCCAAATTGATGACGGAAGTCCCGCAGCTTTTGGTTGGAGAGAGCTTTGAGGGGAGTGGTGTAGAAGACGCGCCGCCCTCTGGATAGTGCTTGATGGATGGCGTATTCGCCGATTAAAGTTTTCCCTGAGCCCGTGGGAGCACACACGACAACGGATTTACCTGCATCGAGGGCGGCGATCGCGTCTCTCTGAAAGTTATCTAGCTCAAATGGAAATATGGTCTTCAGATCCAGCTCTTGGCGGTTCTGGGAAGCGTTAGGCACAAGGATTATTATGAGGTTGCAGGGTAAGTATGCTTAAATCTTGCCGAAAGCAAGGCAGCAGAGGACGACTGTATTGATTTTAGACCAACGCCCGCAAATCGGCACTCGAACAAAGAGGAGAGGGAGAGAATTCGGAGAGGGGGAGAGGGGGAGAGGGGAGAGTGGAAAAATATTTCTTGCGATGAATTTACCAATTCCCAATTCCCAATTACCCTGAAATGCCTAAATGCTAAACTCTACAAGTCTCGACGCGAGAGAATAGACACCCACTCCCTTCCCCTCTCTCCATCAAACCACCAACAAATCCCCCAAATATTCCAACAATCTAAAACTGGAAGCTGAGCTTCAGGTGCTTTCTCTGAAAAAGTGATGTCTTCGTAGTAGACCCATTGATTCTTTTGTCTCCAACCCACACGATCGCCAAACCTGCCCCAAACTTCGCTATTATATCCACTGGTTCCCCCCAGACTTTGATAAATAAGCTTCTGCACGCTAAAGCCGAAGTGACCTTTAGAATATTTTACCCAAAGTTGGTCAATGGTACGCAAGTCCTCGCAGGGGAATTTTTCAATACTTTCTGTATCCAGCCATTCTTGTTTCGTACCCGCCACCTTCAACATCACTCTCAGGGTTTCTCGATCGGCTTCTTCCCACTTGTTAGCTGCCACTAAATCTCGCAATTTGCTATAATCGATACCCACGGCAGAAACTAACTCAACTTCATTTTTTTCGGCTTGTGACATAGAATTCAACCTTTTTTGTAATCCTCGATCGCACTTGAGTGTGTCAAACAAATCAAATCAACCACCGAAGCATCCAATTTCGCCCTCGAAGCACTTAAAACCATCGGGTTGAGTCTATTTTTTGACTTTGACATTCACCCGATCGAACGTTATTTAATTTGGGCGATTTGGCGATCGATAAAATGGCTTTTTCACCACCGTAGCCGGGTAATTTTTCCCGCGAATCTCAACTTCTAACTGCTGGCCAATTTTACCTAATTTTGCCGGAACAACCGCGAGGGCTACCGCCCGATTCAAAGTAGGCGATAATGTACCGCTAGTAATTTCTCCTACTTTTTCCCCTGCAACTATTATCGGATAGCCATGACGCGCAATGTGCCGCCCCTGCATTTCCAAACCTACCAACCGCTTCGATACTCCCGTAGCTTTCTGCTGTTCCAAAACCTCGCGCCCAATAAAATCGCCTTTGCTATCGAGGTGAACTACCCAACCCAATCCAGCCTCTAAAGGTGTAGTATTGTCATCGATATCTTGACCGTAAAGTGCCATTGCTGCTTCTAAACGCAAAGTATCTCTCGCACCCAAACCGCAGGGAACAACGCCAGCATCTAGGAATTTTTGCCAGACTTGTTTTCCGGTTTCTGTATCCACCATGATTTCAAATCCATCTTCGCCAGTATAACCTGTTCTGGCGATAAAACTCGGCTGTCCCAACAACTTAGTTTCTAAGTGTCCGAAAGCTTTAATTGGTGCGAGGTTATCTTCGACAAAAGGCTGGAGACAGTTAACAGCTTCCGGGCCTTGAATTGCAATTAAAACTTGGTCTTCCGAGATGTCGGTAAAAATAAGTTCGCTTAAGTCTAAGTGGGTGAGAATCCAGGCTTTGTCTGTGATGCGAGTGGCGGCATTGACAATGATTGCTGCACGTTCTTCGCCCGTGGTTCCATCGGGTTCTTGGCAGTAGAAAATAATGTCGTCTAGGATGCAGCCTTTGTCATTTAATAAGACTGTATATTGAGCTTGTCCTGGTTGCAACCGACTTAAGTCTGACGGTACTAAGGGTTGAAATTTTTCTATTACCTGTTTCCCTCTCAAACAGAATTTTCCCATGTGGGAAATGTCGAACATTCCTGCTTGCTGGCGTACTGCTTGGTGTTCGCTGGTGATACCTGCGTACTGCACGGCCATCTCCCACCCGGAAAAGGGCACCATTCGACCTTTGAGCTGCAATGATAGTTCGTACAGAGGCGATCGCGCAAGCTGACTCGTTATCTCTGGATTGTTGGGTTCAGTTGAGTTTGCCACAGGTAGCGCTTTGTTGGTTGCGGGTAGACTGTTTTGATTTTAGGGGAAAGTTGGTTTTTGTGGTGTGTGGTGCGATCGAATTTAAGAATACGCTCGCGGTTGAAACCGCGTGTATACAGACAAAACCCACTCCAAGTGCGTTGAAGAATACGCTGTGAAGATTATGTTATTCTCTTCAGTCCGCGGAGGCGGACTTCGTTTGTGTAGACGCGGTTTCAACCGCCCTCTAATCTTGACTTATGGAGAATAGCGGGCTCGAACCGCTGACCCCTACAATGCCATTGTAGTGCTCTACCAACTGAGCTAATTCCCCTTTCTTTTCGCGCTCTCAATCATGCCTTAACTGACCGATATTTGTCAAGCCTTTTTGAAAAAATAGTTTGGAGCCTTGGACAGGCAAGGCTTTTGGCTTTTTTTTCAAAAAAATTCCTCGCTTTTTGACAATTTGTCGATCGCTACTACGATTTAGTAGGTGTGCTGGGATATTTCGGTTAAATGGCTCAAACAAGACCCCATGAGGAAGTAGACGACTACCAGGGCTGCGGCTGAAACCGCAACTAGGGTGCCGGCTAGGATTAGTGAAAATTCTCGTTGCGCGATCGCCTCTTGCATTAGATGCAATGACCAGGCAACGAGGGCAACGTCAATTATTAAAATAGAAACCAGCATAAGTTACGATTTGTAACAGCTTACATATTGTAACAAAAGTTTTCGCGGAGTGCAGATAAGCTCATATGTATTTAAGTATTGATGTTAAACGGATGGGGAGCAGCGCAAAGCCATCAAGAAAAAGTATAGGTTTTCTTGATAATTACGATATGCAAAGTAAATGAGAGCTAGCTCTGCTTTACAGTAGTTGGCTTGAGTTCGCTTCTCAAGCGGGATTGCATTTTTAAGGGTACAGATTGCTGGAGTTTCACAGCGCTGACGGTTCCGCTTCTAGCACCCACTACCGTACAGGAGACTGGGAAGTGGTGAGGGTGGAAGAGTACCCGACAGCAATACCTAATAACGAATTTGAGATGATTGTAGTTGGATACTGCAAATATGTCCCCGTCGAAACTCCGCTGATACCGATGCCAAACGCTCAGGTGTCGATCGACTCTTTTGGAGATGAATCGGCTTATCAAGAATTTTTAGCTCAAACAGCAGAAGTCTCACGTCATAATCTCTGATACCGTTGCTTCAGAACAACTCATGGAACTCGTTTATGAGACACTTCCTGCCTGCGCCTAGCCTACAAATAATACTTTAGAGAGTATTGAGCTGGAAGTGCCGATCGCACAATTCGATCGGGGCGTGAGTTTGAGACGATAAATGAAGTAAGCTAGAGAGAAACGTTTCAAAATAGATGCAGACTCCGTAGAGGCAAGCTGGCTATGAACTGGAAAACATACATTCACTCAAATCCTAAAATTCTGCTTGGAAAGCCTGTAATTAAGGGGACACGAATATCCGTGGAGTTCGTTTTAGGGCTATTTTCAGAAGGTTGGACTGAGCAACAAGTTCTAGAAAACTACCCAACGCTTAATCATGAATCTATCCAAGCTGTATTTGCCTTCGCTGCGGAATGCCTCAAAGAAGACGTATTTTACACGCCTCTACTCTTTGCTGAGGCAAGTTAATGCGGTTTCTGGCAAATGAAAACTTTCCTCTTCAGAGTGTACGACTGCTACGACAAGCGGATCTGGAAGTCGCTTCTGTTACCGAGGATTCTCGCCCGAATTGAGGATTCCGAGGTTTTGGTTCGTGCAGCGGATGAGCAACGGGTGATTTTGACGTTCGATCGCGATTACGGTGAACTCATTTATCGCTTGCGGCTGCGATCGCCAAAAGGTGTCATTTATTTGCGGTTTCGTCCTCACACGCCGGAAGAACCAGCATCAATATTGTTAAATTTATTACAGATCGAAGGATTGCAATTTGAGGAACGGTTTACGGTGGTTGATCGCGATCGAATTCGTCAGCGCCCGCTACCGTAGTTATTGAAACTGCGATTGTTACTTGTCTTTCTAATTTTTTTTAATTAAACTATGAGCGATCGCACTTTTCTAGAAATACGATCGCTCAATTCAGTCTAACGGCGAGGTTTCGCCATTAAAATGACGCGCACTAATCCGGTGATGCTGCCGATCAGTGTCGAACTCAGAATCGCGATCGACAGAATAATTGCCGTCGGTGATTCGCCATGCTCGATAATGGGCAGAGTGTCGATGGTCACAATGGAAGGAACGCTTTGGTTGGCACTATTGGATGAATGTTGATAAGACATTGCCTTGACTCCTGTATGTTTTGAGCTGTTATTCATACAGTTTCTGGGTTTGATATCTCATAATATGGGTAGTGAGAAAATTCTCAGTTTGGGGGGAAAGTTGTGATGAGACGAGAAAAATTCCTGGAAGTGTTTGATAATCTGCCAACAAAACGTAAACAAGTCCTCTTAGGAATTCTGAGAGGTGACACCCGCGAAAAAATCATGGCGGAGGTGGGAGTGAGTCCAGACGCTCTGACTCAGCACCGACGACAACTTTACAAGGATTTTAAAATTGAGGGATTGCAAAACGAAGCAGACGATCCGAGGAGTGGTGAGCGAAAGTTACCACTGCTTATCGCTCTCTGCGCTCAGTATCAGCCTGACCTAATTTCTCCAAATACCGATCGCCTTTCTCCTTCTTGTTCTGAATCTCTCCTCTTCCCTAATTTTTCGACGTACAATCCGCAAACTTGGGTGGGACGTGAATCGATCGTTGAAGAACTTCTGCCAAAATTGCAAGGACAGACTCGGTTGTTGTGGATTAAGGGTATTTCTGGGATTGGCAAAACGACGCTGGGAGAATGTCTAGCTAGTAAAACCTGGGAGAAAGAGCGATCGTTTCAATGGATTTATCTGGAAATTTTGGAGGGACAAAGCCCAGATTTTGCCTCTGTTGCTGCTGAATTGTTAGCTAAATTGGGCGATCGCGAACTCGATCCCCAGGAACGGAATAATCCCGATCGGTTATCGAAACGACTCTTGCAAAAGCTGCAATCTCATTCCTACTGGATTCAAATCGATTCGTTGGAACGCTTGCTAAATCCCGAACAGCCGACTGAATTTGTTGATGCTTATTGAGCAAATTTTCTTCAGCGTTTCCTTACCGATTCCAATGTTGTCAGCCGTTTGGTATTGACGGCGCAAGCGCTTCCCACGGAACTGGTTGAATTTAGCGATCGCTACCCGAATACTTGGGCAGAATACCGACTGAATGGGCTGTTGCAGCTAGAACAACTGGAATTCTTTGCCAAACGCGGGGTAATTGTTGAACCTTCTAACCAAGATATCCTCACCCGCATCGCCAAGATATATGAAGGTCATCCGCTGGTTTTGAAGGTGATTGCTGAAGATATTTTGCAGGAATTTGCAGGCAATGTTTCCGGCTATTGGCAAATTTATCAACCAGAATTTGAGCAAGTTGCGAGGGAACTACAAGCGACTCGCTTGGATGAAACGGAATACAACGAAGCCCTCGATCGCAAAGTCCGAGAACGCATCAAGAAATCCTTAGAACAACTCCCTGCGGATGCTCTGGATTTACTCTGTCGCAGTGCGGTGTTTCGTCGCCCGGTTCCGAAAAAGTTTTGGTTGGCGATGATTAGCGATCGATCTTCTCAACAGCAAAAAGTGGCTTATCGAGTTTTAGGCGATCGTACTCTGATTGAAAAAGAAGGCACCGATATTCGCCAACACAATTTGATTTGCTCCGTCGCCTACGAGCTGCTGAAAGCCGATACAGTGGTCTGGACATCTGCCGAACGTCAAGCAGCCGATCTATGGCTGACTGCCTACAAACCTTCACCTAATGCACCCAAATTGGAAACCGTGCGTGGTTATCTGGAAGCGTTTGACCATTACTGCGAAATCAGAAATTGGGAAGAGGCTAGAAAAATTCTCTTAACACCTTTAGAATTTTTTTCAAAAGTTCATATTCCTAGACAACTAGAGTTTTGGAGCTACTACAAAGATGGAGAAAAATCATGCCTGAAACTACTCAACAAAGTAACTCCTGACACAGATATAACTTGTTACCTAATGCTAGGAAATTACAATTTTCATATGTCTAAATACTCTCAGGCAATATATTTTTATCAACAAAGTCTAACAATAGCTCGTAAAGTTAACGATTTTTTGGGAGAAGGTAACGCCTTGGGTGGATTAGGACTCACTTGCCGTAGGTTGGGCGATTATCAACAAGCGATTGAGTATGCTCAACAATGGTTGACGATTTCCCGTAAGATTGGCGATTACCGAGGAGAAAGTAATGCCTTGGGCGGGCTAGGACTTGCTTATCATTGTCTAGGTAAGTATCAGCAAGCGATTGACCACACTGAGCAATCTTTGATGATCAAGCATAGCATCGGTGATCGTCGAGGAGAAGGTAATGCCCTGGGAAACTTAGGGCTTGTCTATCATGCTCTAGCCAAATATCAGCAGGCAGTTAACTACACTCAGCAATGGCTAACTATTGCTCATGATATTAGTGATCGTCGCGGAGAAGGTGGTGCCCTATGCAATTTGGGAAACTCTCAAATTAAACTAGAGCAGTATTCAGATGCGCTGAAAAATTTGCACGTGGCATTGGTAATTTTTTGTGAGATTTGTGATTTAGCAGGTAAAGCTGAAGTCCTGAAAAATTTGGCAGAACTGCATCAAGGCTTGGGCGAGGTTGAGATGGCGCGGCAGTATTGTCAGCAAGCGTTAGCGCTGGCGACAGAGTTGGGTATTTCGTTGGCGGTGGAATGTGAGGCGTTACAATTAAAAATTGAGAATGAAAAATGAAAAATGGAGGAGACGCCAGCTTGATTCATGTCCAGCCAAGTGACTTATACCATTTCAACAGATGAAACTACCCAACGGAGAGAAAGCACTGCTTGGCGACAAGCTTGAGCGATACTCACTAAATATGCAGCATCCCAAAGGAAAAGATAAAGCCATCCTGTTTAGAAATCGATTGGGAATTACACTAGAAAATAAAGCTATTTTAGAAGTCGCTTTATTAGAATGTGCGGTCAATCAGGAGGCAGAAATTTATAAAACAGACAACTATGGAACCCAGTATGATGTCAAATTTTTCATGACTACAGAAACTGGAAGCTCTTGGGTGCTGTCATGTTGGATGATTCGCACCGATGAAGACTTTCCTAGGTTAACTAATACCTATCCTGTCAATAAGTGAGGATACTATGATGACGTTACACGAGTATGATGTTGTTGCCTTAACCGAAGAA
Organism: Microcoleus sp. PH2017_05_CCC_O_A; assembly: GCF_020738785.1. Lineage (NCBI taxonomy): Bacteria > Bacillati > Cyanobacteriota > Cyanophyceae > Oscillatoriales > Microcoleaceae > Microcoleus > Microcoleus sp. PH2017_05_CCC_O_A. The sequence goes on from NZ_JAEQCB010000066.1 coordinate 68,656, forward strand.
ATTCAGGCAATCCATAAAGAAACCTCTGAGCCAATTTTGCTCCGACCTGGACAAGTTGGCACGATTCTGATGAGCTTTAACGATCGCGCTTATCTAGTAGATTTTGCGGATGCTCAAGGCAATACCTATGCAATGGAAACCGTTCCCTCAGAAAAACTCATGCAACTCGTTTATGAGCCACTTCCTGCCTACGCCTAACCTACATGAAGACAGTCATTACACCATTATTATTCAGTGGTCAGATGAGGATAGCTGCTATGTCGTTAGTTTTCCCGAATGGGGAGACTATTGTCATACCCACGGGGATACTTACGAAGACGCATTAAAAAATGCCCGCGAGGTTTTGGAACTTCTCACTGAATCGACCGTAGCTGATGGTAAACCCTTGCCACAGCCGCAATTATTCGGTCAATTTTTACAACACGCATAAGCATCTCTAAACATCATTAATAAAGATTGTCGCCTGTGGATTACAGACTTCTGCGATCGTGTAACTTTGCATGACAGATGTTATTTCATAGGTTATATCTATTCTAGGCAAAATTGGCACGAATTGGGAGATCGATCGCCACTTTTGTTTTAGCCAACCGCAAATAATCAAAAAAGGTATGAAAATTTCCATACCTTCCTAGTCGAGATTATTTCTAAACAAGTGCTGTTGCTTGCTTTGTTTGTTCGAGATACTGCCGATATTTTTCCTCGGAACCGAAGGAGTCAACTGAAACCGTAGATTTTGGCATCGGTATCAAGGGTGTTTGAACAGGGGAGTATTTGCAGTAGCAAACCACGATCGCCTCAAAGGCATTGTTCGGGATGGCTGTCTGGTATTCTTCTACTCTAATTACTTCCCAGTCGCCTACGCGGTAATGAGTATCAGCACCAGCTATTTGGGTGTCTTTAGATTCTGTCAGAGTTTGGAACTCTAGCGGCCGATAACCAGGTTCGGGAATCGGTGAATTTGATGAATCAAAATACTCTGCCAAAATGTCGGTTAGCCCTCCGGTGTGAGCTAAAAGTCTGTTCTCGGCACCTTCTTCTTCTGTCCAGTCAGCGCGAAAAATAATGTATTTTCTGCCCATTTGTTAATCCTCCTCGTCTTCATCCATGTAGTTAGGAAAACTGGTTTCACCTTCAAATATGCAGGAGTATTTGAGGGTTGAGTCTTTTGTCGGTTTGATTCGTAGCAGTCGCCAGCCGTATTTTTCCTGCATTGCGTAACACCGCCATCGTTCGGTGACGGAGTGGCTTGAGGTGACTTCCTCTGGTTGAGAATTGGTCACAACGATCGTATCTCCATAATGTTCATTTGAATGGTGTCAATGGCAAGGTCATTTAGATTTAGGTTGTTGAGTTCGATAGTCTGGGTGTTGCTGCTTGCGCTCTAAGAGCGTTTTCCGAACGAATGCCAGCACTAAGCTGGGCACACTTCTGAACTCGGAATCAGCCCATTCTTGCAAAACCTCATATTCTTCGGGGTTCACTCGGATGGTGATTACAGGCTTTTTGGAAGGCATTGCTTGTTTGCTCGCATACATTAATACCCATTATCTCTACTCTTTACCTTCAAACACTTGTCCTCGGGTAATACACCTGTCTTCATATAGCTTTAAAAGTTGCTTATGTTAACAGGTGTTACACCTGACATTTAGTATAACACCGCAGCGTTGCGATCGACTCTACAGCTCAAAAACCCAGAATAATTATCAAAAAAGGGGCAACTCGCGTCACCCCTCATCTATTTAACCAGCCGCAAAATTAAACTTCCACAGCAATCTTTTGCTCCGAAGCCTCCGGCGAATTCGCCTCACTTGGCGGCACAACTTGCCAGAACTTCGGCAAATATTCCGACCAATTTGCGAGAATCTTCGCGGCTTTTTTGCTGTTAGTTCGATCGCGCTGCATCTCAATTAACTCCTTCAATTGCGCCTCACCAGCGGCCGTAGAAACGCGCTGCATCTTCACAATCTCTCCGTTGACGTGCGCCGGGAAATTGCCATCTTCATCGAGGAAATAACCCAAGCCGCCAGTCATTCCAGCGCCGACGTTCCGGCCGACTTTTCCTAGGACGACGATGACGCCGCCAGTCATGTACTCGCAACAGTGATCGCCTGCACCTTCAATGACTGCTTTCGCCATTGAGTTACGCACCGCAAACCGTTCGCCCGCTTTACCCGCAGCTAACAGCGTTCCGCCCGTCGCGCCGTACAAGCAAGTGTTACCGACGATCGCATTTTCGGCTGCATCATACGTCGCACCAATCGGCGGTTTGATCGCAATTTCGCCACCGTGCATCCCCTTACCAACGTAGTCGTTAGCTTGGCCAGACAGTACCAGCGTCATCCCCGGCAAATTGAACGCGCCGAAGCTTTGGCCCGCGCTACCTGTGCAGTTGAGGGTGATTTCACCAGTAAAGCCGGTGTTGCCGTGTTGTAGCGCGATCGCACCTGATAAACGCGCTCCCACAGTGCGATCGGTATTTACCAATGTTAGATTCTTGCTGACAGTGCCGTGATTGGCGATCGCACTTTGAATCTCAACATCCGCCAACAAATCATCGTCTAACACAGGCCCGTTGGTGTGAACGTCACCGTGCACCAAGAAAGATCGATCGCCCTTAGTATCCGGTAACTTCGTCAAACAATCCAAATTAATCGCTTGAGTTTTAGTTAGTTTCACCCCATCGCGCATTTTCAGCAAATCCGCGCGGCCGATGATATCTGCGATCGACTTATAACCCAACTTCGCCAACAAACTCCGCACTTCTTCTGCTACGAAATAGAAGAAGTTAACCACGTGTTCCGGCGTTCCGGGGAACCGTTTTCGCAAGTGTTCCTGTTGAGTTGTGACGCCCACAGGACAACTATTCATGTGGCAAACGCGAGCCATAATGCAGCCTTCGGCAATCATTGCTACCGTCCCGAAACCGTACTCTTCGCCGCCCATTAAAGCGCCGATAATTACGTCCCAACCAGTTTTGAAGCCGCCGTCAACGCGCAGTAAAACTCGATCGCGCAACTTGTTCTCAATCAGCACTCGGTGAACTTCGGTCAATCCGAGTTCCCACGGAGAACCTGCGTGTTTAATCGAACTAAGTGGAGACGCACCGGTGCCGCCGTCGTGGCCGGAAATTTGAATCACATCAGCATTTGCCTTCGCAACGCCCGCTGCTACAGTGCCGATACCGACTTCCGATACCAACTTCACCGAAACACCCGCTTTCGGATTGATTTGATGCAAGTCAAAAATCAACTGCGCCAAATCCTCGATCGAATAAATGTCGTGGTGAGGAGGAGGCGAAATCAAAGTGACACCCGGTTTCGATCGGCGCAAATAGGCAATGTACTCGCTCACTTTCGGCCCCGGTAATTGACCGCCTTCACCCGGTTTCGCACCTTGTGCGACTTTAATTTCGATTTGTTGGGCGCTCATCAGATACTCAGGAGTTACCCCGAAACGCCCGGAAGCTACCTGTTTGATTGACGAACAGGCTGTATCGCCGTTCTGCAAACCTTTTAAGTGAGGTAGGGTTTGTGAGAAGCCGGCCGCGCTCACATCGTTCAGCACATTGTATCGAATCGGGTCTTCGCCGCCTTCGCCGGAGTTGGATTTGCCGCCGATGCGGTTCATTGCAATGGCGAGTGTTTCGTGGGCTTCCGGCGACAAAGCGCCGAGGGACATTCCGCCGGTGGCGAAGCGTTTGACAACATCTGCTACAGATTCGACTTCTTCGATGGGGATGGAAGGGCGATCGCTCGCAAAGTCGAGCAAATCTCGTAAAGCCGTAACCGGGCGGTTTTCTAGCTGTTTTTTGTAAACCTCGTAATGATCGTAAGCCGTTTTTGCTTCAGTGCGAGCGTCCCCGCTCGCGGCGGGAGAGACTTCGGCCCCGTTACCGTTACCGTTAGTATCAGCCTTAAATGTAGCCACAGCCTTGTGCAAAGCCTTGGCCATTTCCGGGCTGTTCATGTGATATTCGCCACCTCGGCGGTACTGCACGAAGCCGAAGTTTTCCAGCTTTTTCAGCAGTAATTCTGGGAAAGCCTGAGAGTGGAAAGACATTACCTCGTTAGCAAGTTCAGCGATACTCAAACCGCCGATTCGAGACACAGTGCCTTTGAATCCCAAATCGAGCAAATCGGCGCCAATCCCGATCGCCTCAAAGATTTGCGCGCCTTGATAGCTAGACAGCAGCGAAATCCCCATTTTCGACATGATTTTCAGCAAGCCGTTTTCTACCGCTGTGCGATATTTAGCTTGAGCTTCAGTCACCGTAATCTTGGGAACTTTGCCGTGTTCCATCAAGTTTTGAGTTTTGGTGTCAAACCACCAGCCGCGCACGCTTTCCAGTGCCAAGTAAGGGCAAACTGCGATCGCGCCGTAACCAATCAAACACGCGAAGTGGTGAGTGCTCCAGCACTGCGCGGTATCCACAACCAGCGAAGTTTGCATCCGCATCCCGACGCTAATTAAGTGGTGGTGAACTGCACCAACTGCTAGCAAGGGGGGAATGTAAGTGCATTCA
>NZ_JAEQCB010000067.1:0-22314 GCF_020738785.1 Microcoleus sp. PH2017_05_CCC_O_A
GTACCGACTAAAGTTTTGCCCAAACCTACCACATCGCCAATAATCACGCCTCCCCGTTTGGTAATGTGACGGGCTGCTAGCTTAACGGCTTCTTCTTGAAACTGAAATAAACCCTTAAAATCGCGGGGAATCTGAAATTCGGAAATACCTGCGATCGCCTCGCGGGACAAATGATAGACTCTGTTGAGATAGATGTGATAGGGTGGAATTGGTTCGGATCGCGCCCAACTGCGATCGAGAATTTCGGCGAGTTCCTTAGAAATATCAATACAGCCGTATTCTTCCCAGCGGTTTTCAAACCATTTTTGCAACTTATTACAAGCATCAGAATCTAAGATATCAAGATTCAATTCTCCTTGCTTTGAGAGTCCCGATAAAGTCAGATTGCTGCTACCCAAAAAACCGACAATCGGACTATTTGGATCGTGACGATGAACGAGATAGAGCTTCGCGTGTAGATGATAAGCTAGAAATAATTTAACAATAACTTTTCCGGTTTTAATCTGATAGCTCAATCTGCGTAAGCCTTGTTCGTCAATATCACTGGGAGCCCCGATTGTCAACTGATGACGAAACTCCTTAGCCATCCGTTTTTTGAGGCGAATAATTGTACTATTGTCAATCCCCCGATGATGGGAAATCAGGCTAAAACTAGCATTCAATTCATCGGATGGCAAGCTTTGCATTCCCACCAAAAGGCGGCAGCATGCTCCCCGATTTCCCACATATGCTTCGATTAAATCGCCAATGCTCCGCCATCCCCTGAGATTGAAATAGCCCACGCAAAAATCGGCACGGTAGGAGAGTTTAATGGTTTCTCGTAATGCTGGTAGCAGAGATAGTTCGATGTTGTCAAAAATGCGTGGCACTTGGTTTTTTCTGTGATGAATAATGTTAGATTAATTGTAGGGAAACGGCACTGCCGTCTCCTCTTCTTTCTTTAGAGTTCTGGTTGAATTCCAGCCGATCGCAATTGAGCGCGTAATTGCTCTAATTCGTCTTCGGCGCGATCGGCTCTTTCAAAACCCGATAACAACAGATTCCCTTCACTATCCCACCAGCGCAACCAAGGTAATTCCATATTTTGATAAGTACCTTGCCAAATTCCCAATTCTACTCCTAACTGTGGAATCGGATAATGACCGCGATCGTTTGCTGCAACTAATTGATACCTATCTTCGATCAGATGATAGACTTCAACACTAGCCTTGCTGACTTCATAAATTCCATAAAATGCCGGATGTATGACATTTTCATAAATCCAGAATTTACCAGCCTTAGTTTCCTGTTTGCCCGATCGCAATAAAGGCGTTCTGTCCCGTTCTTCAGCACCATTCCCGGATACAAACTCTAACACAATCAACGGTGATATAAACTCTTGCCACAACACATAATAAGGGCGAAATTTACCATCCAATGTTGGTGGAACATTCGGTACATAGAACCAGTCAGGTGCTTCTGCACCCTTTTCTAAGGGGTCAGTTAATCGCCAATAAATACCGCTATCTTGACCGATACAATAGTTACCGTCAGCGTGAATTCTTTCTAAGATAGGAGTTATGGAATCGGTTAGTAAAATGCTTTGGGGATGTTCTTGAAAGTTCTTCACAAAAGTACCGTCTGATTCGGGTAGTTGAGTATGATCCGGCCAGCCTGTGGGATTGTTTTCTACATCTAAGCTGAATTTCATGGTTTTATGGTGATTGAAGGTGTTTGTGCGATCCTCTTCGAGGGCTGCGCTAACGGCTTTTAATTTTGATGTTGATGATAGGATAACTTTTGCTCTCCATTCTAATCAATTTGCTCCTCAGTCCCTGCGCCAAAGCCATATGGAAAAAAGGTCGATCGCACCCAACCAACCCCAACCGCTAGCCCGAAGTGAGATAACCCCCCCGCAGCCCCGTGGCTCGACGCGGTACAATAAATGCGATCGAACTTAACGCTTATATTGAAAAAGCTACACACAACGCCACAGGAGACAACGGACGTATGGGAAAAGTAGTTGGCATTGACCTCGGAACGACAAACTCAGTAGTAGCCGTCATGGAAGGCGGCAAACCGGTTGTGATTGCCAACGCAGAAGGGATGCGGACAACTCCTTCGGTGGTTGCTTTCACCAAGGAAGGAGAACGCCTTGTCGGACAAATGGCCAGACGCCAAAATGTTCTCAACCCCCAAAACACCTTTTACGCCGTCAAACGGTACATCGGGCGCAAATATACCGAACTGACTCCAGAAGCAAAGCGCGTCCCTTACACAACTCGCCGCGACGACAACGGAAACATCAAAATCAAATGCCCTCGCCTGAAAAAAGATTTCGCCCCAGAGGAAATTTCGGCGATGGTGTTGCGGAAGTTGGCCGATGAAGCCAGCCGCTATCTGGGACAAGAAGTTACGGGGGCTGTAATCACTGTTCCTGCTTATTTCAACGACTCGCAGCGACAGGCGACGCGGGATGCTGGCAGAATTGCCGGACTTGATGTGAAGCGGATTTTAAATGAGCCGACTGCGGCTTCTTTGGCTTACGGTTTGGAAAGGCGAGAAAGTCAAACAATCTTAGTTTTTGATTTGGGCGGCGGTACTTTTGATGTATCTATCTTAGATGTTGGAGATGGAGTATTTGAAGTTAAAGCAACTAGCGGCGATACTCAGTTGGGTGGCAATGATTTTGACTCCAAAATTGTTGATTGGTTGGCTGAACAATTCTTAGAAAAAGAAGGCGTGGATTTACGCAAAAACCGCCAAGCTTTGCAGCGCTTGATCGAAGCGGCAGAAAAAGCAAAAATAGAGCTGTCGGGAGTTGGCGTCACTGAGATTAATTTGCCGTTTATTGATGCAAATGAAGATGGGCCTTTGCATTTGGAAACGCGCTTGACTCGCGGTCAATTTGAGGGGCTGTGCAGCGATTTGGTGCAGCGGATGCGCCGTCCGGTGAAACAAGCTTTGGCTGATGCCAATATGAGTCCTTCTCGGATTGATGAAGTTGTGTTGGTCGGCGGTTCGACTCGCATTCCTTTGGTGCAGGAAATTGTGCGGAGTTTGATCGATCGCGAACCGAATCAAAATGTCAATCCCGATGAGGTTGTGGCGGTGGGTGCTGCTATTCAGGCGGGGATTTTGGGCGGGGATGTCCGGGACGTGCTGCTGTTGGATGTGACGCCCCTGTCCCTGGGCTTGGAAACCATCGGCGGGGTGATGAAAAAACTGATTCCGCGCAATACTACTATTCCAGTTAGGCGATCGGATATTTTTTCGACTGCTGAAAACAACCAAACTGTGGTAGAAGTTCACATCATCCAAGGGGAACGGGAATTAGGTAGAGATAATAAGTCTTTGGGACGGTTTAAATTAACGGGAATTCCGCCGGCACCGCGAGGGATCCCGCAGGTACAAGTGGCTTTTGATATTGATGCTAACGGGATGCTGTTGGTGACTGCTTTGGACAAAACTACCGGCAGGGAACAAAGCATTACTGTGCAAGGTGCTTCGACGCTGAGCCAGCAGGAAGTGAATCAAATGATTCGCGATGCGGAACAGTTTGCTCAAGCTGATAAGTTGCAGCGGGAAAAGGTGGAAAAACGCAATCGCGCTGAGGCTTTGGCTTATCAAGCTGAGCGACAGTTGCGGGAAGTTGCACTCGATCGCGGAATGCAGTTTGCCCAAAAAAGCCGCCAGCGCATTGAAACTTTAATTCGGGAATTGCGAGACAGTTTGGAACGTAAGGATGAGCGGGGAGTTGACCAAGTTGGCTCGGATTTGCAGGATGCTCTTTACGATTTGAGTCGGGAAGTCGCGGCCTTTGCTGATGATGACGATGATGATGATTTCTTTGAGTCTGTGAAGCGGACTTTTACAGGCGATAGTACCAAGCGGCGCAGCGATGACAGCAGCTATTATCAAAATGCTAAGCCCTACAGGCGATCGACAGTCGATCCAATGCCCGATCGCCCTTACGATCGCTCTTACGATCGCGATCGTATGCCAGATCGCGATCGATCTTACGATCGCACACCCGATCGCCCATACGATCGCACACCCGATCGCAGAACCAGCAATAACCGCCCAACTCGCCCCTATCAAAATCAAAGCGACGACTGGGATGACGACGATGATTGGTTGTAATTGAAGGAAGAAGGAAGAAGGAAGAAGGAAGAAGGAAGAAGGAAGAAGGAAGAAGGAAGAAGGAAGAAGGAAGAAGGAAGAAGGAAAATAGCGGATTTTTAGCAGAGAATATGTGACCGCCCTTTTTCCACTTCTTCTGGACTTCTTTTTTCTCTCCTCTACTACACTAGACTTCTTGGAAATAGATAGAGATTACTATAATCAGCAAGGAGAAAACTATATTTTTTTATGAGTCATAGAGAACAATACATCTGGCAGCGGGGTATTTATCTTTGTCAACTTTGCTACGAATTAACCAAATCATTTCATCCATCTGAACTTTATGGTATTACCAGTCAAATTCGCCGTGCATCTGTATCAGTACCAGCTAACATTGCTGAGGGATATGGACGTTTAAACAGTTGACAGTTGACAGTTGACAGTTGACAGTTGACAGCGAAGTGATAAGAACAGAGATTTAAACTCCGTTCTTATCACAATCTGCCTTCATGCTGGGGCTTCAAACCCTTGCTATTCGGTGAGCACGAAAGAGTATATTCGATATTTACAAATAACTCTCGGTTCGCTGCGAGAACTGGATACTCATTTAGTGATTTCTGAAAAAGTGGGGTTAGGAACGCACCAGCAAATATCACCGGTTGTTAAAGAAGTAGATGAAGTCACACGACTAATTGTCAGCACAATCAATAAACTTAAACCAGAATAAAACATCTTTCCCTCTTCCCTCTTCCCTCTTCCTTCTTCCCTCTTCCTTCTTCCTTCTTCCCTCTTCCTTCTTCCTTCTTCCCTCTTCCTTCTTCCTTCTTCCCTCTTCCTTCTTCCTTCTTCTCAAATTATGCAAAACTTTCGTAATTACTATCAAATACTGGGAGTGCCCAGAGATGCTACGGCTGACGAGATAAAAAAAGCCTATCGACGACTGGCGAGACAGTTGCACCCTGACGTAAATCCGGGAGATAAATCTGCTGAAGATAGGTTTAAAGATATTAATGAAGCTTACGATATTCTGTCCGATCTCGAAAAGCGCGCTCAATACGATCAGTTTAGTAAATTCTGGAAACAAAAGGGATTTCAAGGCAAACAAGGCGTAAAACTTCCTAATTTTACAAGTTGGGGAAACAACAAAGGGAGCCGCAGAAAACCAGCGGAAGATATCGATTTTAGCGATTACTCAGATTTTAATAAATTTCTCGATCAAGTCCTCGGAAGGCGCCGGGAAGTGAGGATGGCGACAGAGAATGATGCACCGCGAGTTCCCACTTCGGAACCGTGGAATACGGCTTCTAAGAAAACCAGTTATGTTGCTAATTCTCGGGAAGAGAGAAGGGATTTGGACGATCGCGAAATTCGACGCGAAACCAGGGAAATAGACGATCGCGAAATCAGACAAGACATTGATGCGAGGCTGACTCTGCCTTTGGAAAGAGCTTATTCCGGCGGTACCGAGCGCATCCGCTTGGATGACGGGCGGTGGATCGAGGTAAATATGCCTGGGGCGATGGTATCGGGCCAGCGAATTCGCCTGCGAAATCAAGGTATTGGCGGTGGCGATTTGTACTTAAAAATCACCGTTTCTCCCCATCCATTTTTCCGCTTGGAAATGTCGGATATTTGCTGCGAATTGCCGCTGACACCCTGCGAAGCGGTACTTGGTGGAGACATTGAAGTGCCGACTCTAGACGGCTTGGTGAAGATGAAACTGCCACCGGGAGTCACGTCTGGGAAGCGGTTGCGGCTGGCAAATAAGGGCTATCCGACTGGAAATGGCGATCGGGGAGATCAGCTAGTAGAAATTCAGGTGTTAATTCCCAAGGAAATTAGTGACGAAGAACGGGAATTGTACGAAAAATTGCGGCAAATTGAGACTTTTAAACCGCGTCAGAATTTGTATGATTAATTGTAGGGTGCGCACTGCGCACCTTACCGAAATGTAGGTGCGCACTGCGCACCTTACCCATCAGCCAATTCCGCCTTGAGGGCGTCAGGGGTTTCCCATCACCCATCACCCATCACCCATCACCCATTACCGATTACCGATTACCGATTACCCATTACCGATTACCCATTACCGATTACCCATTACCGATTACCCATTACCGATTACCGATTACCGATTACCGATTACCGATTACCCATTACCGATTACCCATTACCCATTACCCATTACCGATTACCCATTACCCATTACCCATTACCCATTACCCATTACCTATATGTTCACATTCATCAATCCTAAAACTGATTTTGCCTTCAAAAAAATCTTTGGTTCTGAAAATAGCAAAGACATTCTAATTAGTTTTTTGAATGCCTTGCTATATGACAATCAGCCCACCATCGAAAGTTTAGAAATCGTCGATCCTTATTCATTGCCGCTAATTCGAGGTCTTAAGGATACTTACTTAGATATTAGAGCCAACTTAAATGACGGCACAACTGTCATTATCGAGATGCAGGTTTTGAACGTAGAGGCTTTTGAAAAACGAATTTTGTACAATGCAGCTAAAGCTTATTCCACGCAATTAGAAACAGCCGATCAATATGTAATGTTGAATCCAGTGATTGCCTTGACAATTACTGATTTTGAAATGTTTGAGGATTTTGACAAAGTAACTTCGCGGTTTGTTCTGAAAGAAAGAGAGTTTTTAAGTGATTATCCTATTTACGATATCGAATTAGTTTTTGTCGAGTTACCCAAGTTTAAAAAAAGTCTGGAGGAGTTAGAAACTTTGACCGACAAATGGCTTTATTTTCTCAAAACTGCCAGAGACTTAAACACAGTACCTGAAACAATGGAAGTTGTGCCAGAAATCAATAAAGCATTTGCAATAGCAAGTAGAGCTAATTTGAATCGTGACGAGTTAAGTGACTTGCTAAAACAGGAGATTTATATCCAAGATCGGCGAGGTGCAATATCTAAAGCAGTGCGAATAGGAACAGAAAAAGGCAGAGAAGAAGGCAGAGAAGAAGGCAGAGAAGAAGGCAGAGAAGAAGGAATCAAAACAGGACAAATAGCACTGATTGTTCGTCTGTTGGAACGCCGTGTAGGTGCTGTCACTCCCGAAGTTCAAAGTCAAATCGGGGAATTGTCGATCGCGAAATTAGAAGATTTAGGAGAAGCTTTGCTCAATTTTACCCAAATCTCGGACTTAGCAGCTTGGCTGGAAACACAAGATTTAGCCGCCCAATAGCCGTTAGCGCAGCCCTCGAAGAGGATCGCACTTTCAGCCATCCTCGATAACATAAGTAGAATTACTGTTGCAAATATTCAGGAACTAGCCGAAAATTAACCCTAAGCTAATTTTCCCACAATACAGGAGCATTCTGCCGCGATGACTCAAATGCCGCCTCAATGCAAAAATCTGCAAGAGCAAGTTGACTCTCTACTGCAACTGCTGCGTCAGGAACCGTCTTTGCGACAACAAGATATCACGGCGGTACAAGCTTCTCTAAAAAAGGCAATTTCTCCCGAGTTTGAGATTGTGTTTGCGGGCGCTTTTAGTGCGGGAAAATCAATGCTGATTAATGCTTTGTTGGAGCGAGAATTGCTCTACAGTGCGGTCGGACACGCAACCGGTACTGAATGCTATATCGCCTACGCTGAATCTACCCAAAAAGAGCGTGTTGTTCTCACTTTTTCGAGCGAAGTTGAGATTCGCCAGCAAGCCTATGCTCTTTGCGAACAGTTAAATTTAACTACTGAAATTGATATTAATCTCACAGATGTAGTTAAAATTTTAGCTCAGGGATGCAGCATAATTATCGAAAAGGAAGGCGGAGAAAATAAATCGGAGAGAGCTAAACAAGCGAAGGCTTTGACTCTACTTTTAGAAGGGTTTGAAGCGAATCGCGATCGCATTCAAGCTGTGGAAAATGCAACTTATTCGATGGAACAGTTTAATTTTTCCAATCTCAAGGAAGCTGCAAGTTACGCGCGGCGCGGTAGCAACAGCGCTGTACTCAAGCGAGTTGAATATTACTGTTACCATCCGCTGCTGCAAGATGGGAATATTATTATTGATACGCCGGGAATTGATGCGCCTGTCAAACAGGATGCGGAATTGACCTATGATAAGATTGAAAGCCCGGATACTTCGGCGGTTGTCTGCGTCTTGAAGGCTGCGTCGTCTGGGGAAATGACGACGGAAGAGACGGAGTTGATGGAGAAAACGCGATCGAATCCCGGAATTCGCGATCGCCTGTTTTACATTTTCAACCGCATTGACGAAACTTGGTACAACGCGCAACTGATCCAGCGCTTGGAAAATCTGATTAATTCCGACTTTCGCGACACCGCCAGAGTCTATAAAACCAGCGGATTGCTGGGATTTTACGGGAGTTTGATAAAAGGGACAACCGGGCGCGATCGCTTTGGTTTGGATAGCATATTTGTCGAAAGTCGCGATCGAGTTGATGCAGACACGAATGCGGATAGTAAAAGTGAAAACACTGAAGAAACACCGCTATTTGTCAGCGAATTTAACCGCTACTGTGCGAATTCCGGGAAACTATCTCCCAGCAAATTTCGGATTTCAGTTAACAGCTACGAAACGCCCAGTCAAAACTACGTGCGGATTCTGGCAGAACAAGGTCAACCATTAATTCAGCAATTAATTCAAGATAGCGGCATCGAAGATTTTCGCACAGCCATCACCGATTATCTCACAAAAGAAAAGCGCCCGCAACTGTTCAGAAATCTCGCTGACGATTTAGAGGATTTGTGCATTCAACTGCGGAAACAATACCAAACAATTCAGCGGAATTTGGACAGCCAGCCCCGCGAAATTGAAGCGATGAAAGCCCAAGAACTTTTACGTCTAAATCAAGAATTGCAGCAAGTCGGACAGGAATTTCGAGAACATATCGCCAAAGAAGTCAATGATATGATTATGAACAGATGCGATATTTTCGATACAGATTTTCGCCAACTGCAATCTCGGATGATTCGCCGCTTGGATGAATTGCTAGATGGATTTTCGGTTGAGGCGGCTTACGGACGAACTTTGATGACTCATCCGCGGAATGCTACTGCACCTTTAATTGCGGTTTTAGTGGAAGCGCTTTATTATTTAGCCAATCAGTTGGAAGATATTTTAGTAGAGGCTACTAAGTCACTGGTTGAGAATTATTTCCAGTATTTAAAAGACAGCATTCGTAAGTCAGAATATTATCGATTGCTTTATCGGTTGTTGGGGAATGACGGGGGAATTGAACAGCAGTTAGAGGAGTTGTCACAGCGGGTTTCTCGTGCTTTGGTGAATGCGGCGGGCGTGGAGTGCGATCGCTACGTGCGAGAAAGTCCCCGTTTTTACGACGAAGGCACGTTTTCGATTTACCAATTCCGGGAAACATTGCAGCAAACATCCCAAGGTTTTGACTGCGAAAATATGGTAGACGCGCAACCAGCAATTCGGCAATTATTGAGGCTAGATTTTGAGCCAAAAGTATCGAAAACCATTCGGCAAACTTTCCGCCAAACTGTGAATCAAACGCTGAAAGAGCATTTGTTACCGATGGCGGAACAGCAAGCTGATGATATTTTGCAGAAATACAGTCAAGCCCGCGATTATTTGGAGCAAACTTTGGCACAGGAAGCTGAGGAGAAGATTGCTAAGAATCTGCGGCTGCAAGCTGAGAATGAAGAGAAGATTCAAGAGTACGATCGGGCGGTTTCTGTGATTAATAGTTGTTTGCAGGCGATGAAGTTGCACGAGCATTTGTTGCCTGTAATTGGAGAAAATAATAGCGTTGTTGTGGATTGTGAATGATTGTGCTATAATAGCCAACAAAGAGCGACTTTAATTCTATGAACATTCGCCAAAAACTTCTAACAATAATCGAGCAACTTCCCGATGATAAGTTGGCAATACTTCTCAACCTAGCGCAGTTTTTGACAACAGGAAAAGAATCTGTTCAACCGATGCTTGTATCCCAAGCTTATCAAGATTGGCTGAGTGCGGAAAATGACATTTATGACGAACTATTTGCTGATGAACTTGCGAAGAGGTGATGTAGTGTTGGCTCAAGTACCCATGCCTTCTACTCAGCTAACACAGTTTAAACTGCGTCCGGCTGTGATAATTTCGGCAGATAATCTCAACCAAATTATTGACGATGTGATGATTGTACCTTGTACTTCTAAGACAACTCGCTCTTTGACGGCAGCTCAATATTTGATAACAGGAGATGAAATTGCATTGGCTGGTATTAGAGTTGAGTCTGTAGTTAGGTGCGAGTCCATTTTTACCCTCAATAAGTCAATGATTACTCGCAAACTGGGTGCTTTTTCAACTGAGGCTATAAACCACGTTAATCGCTGTTTGATGGTAGCTTTGGAATTAGAAATAGTAGATTAAATAGGACTTGCACGAGGGTGGTAAGTGAATGATTGCAATTTTGGCGATTGAAATTACGGCGATTGGAAATCGCGGCTACACAGACAAAACCCGCCTCCGCGGGTTGAAGACATTCTTAGTCCGCGGAGGCGGACATCGTTTGTATAGCCGCGGTTTCCAACCGCCGGGATTCTTGCCAAAATATAGATGCTACTCTAAAATAGTTAGGATGACAGTTTAAAGAACTTAGAGATTAATATGGAAGATAAATTTGATTTCCATAACTGCGGTAATGATGATGCTTTATCTTTTGGTGACGCAATGCTTAAAGTAGAAAAACTCAAGGAAACAGTAAATAGAGTTTTACCTGAAGATGAGTTAGCACAGACACTCAATAAGTCGTTAAGCCAACAGAAACTAGATATTGATGTAGGTTTAAATACTGACCAACAAACTAGGGCTTATGAAAACTGATTTGGTGAGGGTATAGATTGTGAAATTCTCAGAGTGGGTGCTCAGGGCTGGAAGAAAGGGAAGATGAAGCTCAAACTCAATGTCACTATAGAATTTTGCCCCGACGAACCAGAAGTAGAAGAAACACCAGAAAACAACGAGTCAGAAACTAGCCAACCAGAATCCCCCCTCGATGATTTGCGCCGCCAATTTCTCCAACAAGAAAACTCACTTAGCTAATCAATCAAACCTCTGCGGTTAAAATACATCATGACTAAAACTTCCAGAATTACTATCCCTCCAGAAGTCAGAAAATACGTATTCACTCGCAACAAATACCAGTGCCAAAGCTGCGGCCAAACCAAACTAGAAGCAGAACTGTCGATCGATCATATCATCCCCCTAGCCCGCGGCGGCAGCAACGACATCAGCAACCTGCAAACCCTCTGCTGCACCTGCAACCAAAGGAAAACCGACAAACTAGACCCGCGCTTTAAGCGACACTTTGACCTGTGATATTTAGTATAATAAGTTTGACCGTTTGATATGGAAATTGCACTCTGCCATGCGATCGCACTTTTAACTCCTAGCTAGGATAACTGCAATGCTCACAAAAACAGTTGACATACAAGAAGCACAAACAAATTTAAAAGAGTTATTATCTCTAGCACTTAAAGGTATAGAGGTTGTTCTCACAGAAGGTGGCATTCCCCTTGTACGATTAGCGCCCATTGCATCCCCAGCTAAGCCGCGCACAGCAGGATTGCACGCTGGAACAATCTGGACAAGTGAGGATTTTGATGAACCGTTATCTGATGAATTCTGGACAGGGAATCTATGAGATTACTCCTCGATACTCATACCTTCATTTGGTGGGACAGTTCCCCGCAAAGACTTTCACCAAAAGCTCTTGCCTTGTGTCAAAATCCAGAAAATACTTTGCTTGTAAGTGTTGCCAGCATTTGGGAAATCCAAATCAAGCTCCAACTTGGTAAACTAAGTCTGAATCTGCCTTTAACAGAAGTGATAGAAAGCCAGCAAGTGACTAACAATATAGAATTGCTACCTATTACTATTGCTCATGTTTTAGCCTTGAATAACTTACCAACTCATCACAAAGATCCCTTCGATCGCCTATTGATTGCTCAAGCCAATATAGAAGACGCTGTGTTAGTGAGTTGCGATTCGATATTTGCCAAATATCCGGTCAACATTGACTGGTAACTCCTACCATCGATAATACCGATAAGGATCGTCCCCATTCTCAAAATCTGTCTTATAATCCGGGTGATAAAACTCCTGACTCGAACCGTTAAATACAGCACCATCCGCCCTAAAACTTGCCCCTAAATTAGCTAAAATCTGAGCATTTGCCCGAGTTTGCCGCCAGCGAGTAAAACGCAAATAAGTCTTAGCATCAGCATTCAAACTATCCGGGTCAATTTGAGAGAAAATCGCCACGCCCTTACCTACAGCAACCCGGCTTAACAAACCGTCAGCACCGATTTCTCCCCCAGACTTAATCAACCAAGTATCATAAAAAGAGCGCGATCGCAAATCCGAACCGCTAAGCCCCTTCACCTCATCCCAACCAGGCACCGCCAGCGAACCCCCGAAATCCTTCGCCTGCTGCAAACCCACGCCCAAACCCGCAACAGGTACTTGACGCGGCAAGAAAAACGCATTTCCGCCACCATTCAAATAAGCACGCAAATCTGCATCTTTCAGATTCGCTTCGGCACCCACAATCGCCAAACCAGCATCCTGAGAAAGCGCATTAGCCCGCTGATAAATTACCCCCAAACTGTCCAACTTCTTGGCATCTTTGTCTCCCCCAATTAAAACCACCTTATCCGGCTTTCCAAGCATTGGAGAATTCGTCCCGTAACTCACAAGTTGCTGGACTAACTGCGCCGCCCCACCATCTACAGAATAATGGTCTTCCACATCCAACTCGTTTAAAATCAGCCGCCCTTTTCCATAATCCAATTCCATCAGCGGGGAATAAGCTAAATCAAACTCAGATTCCAAAATTGGCCGCCAACCGCTGCGGTGCGGCTTCTCAATTGAAGCGCTGCTGACTGCGCCGCGATTTCCCCAATGCCAGCCGTACCAAGGCATATTTGCTGGACTCAATCTCGATCCAGTTTGAGTTGTATCTGGATAAGCTTCAACCAGCGTACTTTCCCCCATCCAATCCCGCAAATCTTCACCGTCTAAACCGATAATTGCTGGATGATTGCTGTCAACTGGATAGGCGCGGCGGCTGACGTGTTCGGCAACTCGCAAACCCATGTTTTTTAGCCATTCCCGGCGCTGAGGAAACACCATTGTTTTGCCGCCGTTTCGCACGAAATTTTCTAAATTTCCTGGCAAATTTTGCCCGCTAGAAAAAGCTTCCCTACCGATAATTAATAGCGATAAAACTTGCGAACCATTCCAAGGCACCAGACTATAACCTAACTGCTTTAACATTGCCGATGTTTTGCCAACTGGATCGAAGATTGTTAGCGTATCCTTGATTTTGGCTTGATTGGCAAACACCCGGAAAGGAAATGTATCAGAATGCGGCCGATCGCCAATTCGTGCAGTTAAACTAATTTCGCCGTCAGCTTTGCTAGAAATTGTATTTGGCAATTTCACGTCAATTGGGAAAAATAGCGTGCCTGCTGTGTCAATTTTCCCCTTCTTCTCCCCAGTTGCTACCTCTTCTCCCCCGACCATAACTCGCCAATTTAATGCAAAATCTTGCTGCGCTCTGGTATCGTTAATTAATACTATTTGCTTAGCCAATTTGCTGCCTGCAAAAAAGCTGTGATCTTTGGCAGCAAAAGCCTGATTAGCACCAGCAATCCAAGCTAAAGTCGGGCCGTTATTCTTCATAATTGCCTCCCCTGCCGGATAAATTTTGTAAGCTTCTGGTTGCAAATGATGCATCAGATTGTTGGACACTTGCTTCAAATAAACACCTCGGCGACCCGATTGAAATCCTCCCAGATCTACCTTGGTTCTGCCAGCATCCGAAACATCCCAACCGTGTCCTTGCTGCCAAGGAATCATGCCCCCAGACATTCCAAAAGTCCGCCAAGTCCGCCAAGTATTCGTACTGAATAAATACTGCAACTTTTGAAAAGCAGGTGCAAAATCTAAATCCTTGCTCATGTGCCAGCTTTTATACTGCATATCCTTGACAAATTGCTCGCGAATTTTACGTTTATAAGTGGGAGTTTCTAAGTCGTAAGCTTGTTTGCCAAAGTAAATTGCTGCAAATTCAGTCATCCAAGGTTCGCTAACAATCACCTTATCAAAACCTTGGCGGTTCCGCATCATGGTCGCGTGCAGAGGCGTGCCAAATTCTACTACCATGTAGGGCATTTCTCCGGTTTTACTCCACTCTGAAATCCATTCTTCCCTTTCTTGTAATGGCATCACATTTAAATAAGAATTTAGCGAATAAACATCGCCAAAAGTGCCGCCTTGATGTACCATCACAGGTCTGGTTGGGTCTACAGATTTCATAGCAGCAAAAGCTTCATTTCCCAGGGGGGTTTTTGCCCGCAAACGCTGGTCTTCGACGGGACCGATTGTTCCTTCTACTGTTTTCTTGCCGATGCGGCGGGGATTTTGGTCGTCACCGTTGCCGAAATAATTGGGACTTGTTGCCCACATTAATACTGAGGGATGATTGCGGTAGCGGCGCATTTCTGCTGTCATTCGCCCTTTCCAGCGATCGATAATTTGGCGGTTATTCCATTGTTCGCTCCAAGCTATGGGAGTAATATCTAATGCGGGCGCCATAATTGGAAAACCTTTGAGATCGGCGCGTTCGGAAAATAGTTCTCTGAAGTGCCATCTACCCCGTTCGTCGTGATTCCAAGGCCAGATTTCTGCTATATTGAAACCAGCTTTTACATAGGCGTCTATTAAACTGTCTGAAACTTCTACTGTGCCACCTTCCCATGTATCGGAATGCAAGGCGGGACGCAGGCGAAACTCGGTGCCATTTAAGAAAAATTTGCGCCCTTGTACCCAAAATTCGCGGAAGCCGAAGGGTTGGTTGTATTGCGTGTTAACGCCGCTGCCTGTTACTTCTAATTGCAGGGTGTAGAGGTTGGGTTTGCCGGCATCCCAAAGGCGGGGACTTTGCCAATCCCACTGGACTTTTACGGTTTGAATTGGTTTGGCTTGAACGGTTGCAGTGCCTGTAAATTTTTGTTCGACTTTGCCTTTTTCGTCGAGCATTTGCGCTACAAGCTGAACTTGACCGTTTTGGGTAATGTCTTTGAGTTCTACATCTAATTTAATTTGCTTTTTTCTGGTGGAAGTTTGGACGTATACATCGCTAACTAGCGGGCCTGGGGCCACGCTAAGAACCCTGACTTCGCCGATGATTCCCCGCGATTGCAAGTTGGATTTTGTGGTGTATATTTCTGTGGGACTCATGATCACGGCTTTGTCTTTTTCGTCGGAGACTGCTGCGACTAAAATAGATATTGTATTTTGACCTGGTTTGGCTACTTTGGTAATTTCAATATTGCCGTAGGGCCATTCGATTTGACCGCAGTTAATGCCGTTGACAAAGATAATTGCATCGGTGCTGACTCGGGCTAAGTCGATAAAAATGCGGCGGTTTTTCCACTCGCCGGGAATGTCTATTTTTTTCTGATACCAAGCTTTTGATAGTTGTTTGCTGTTGAAGTTTTCCCAGTCTTTGCCGGTGCCGCGAGTGATGATTCCGGGTATGAATTCGTTTTTTTCTTCTTGCCAGTCTCCGGGTACTTGGATGGAGCCCCAATTTGGGGAGGCGGGGGGACTTTGGGGGTTGCCTGTGGCGGGGACAAATTGCCAGGTGCCGTTGAGATAGATTTGGTTGCGCTGGTTGTCGATCGCGCTGGCGGTAGCTGTAGTAAGATTCGGAAAGCCGATCGACATTACTGAGTTGGTGACCGAGTTGGGATTTTGCACCGCGTAACCGATGAATCCGAAGACGATGGCGGCTGCGAAAAATAATCCGATAATTTTTGCCAGCTTGTGATTCATCGTAAGTTCCTCCCAGAAATCAACTTATCCAGTTTGTCTCTTCATTTATCATAAGCTGCTGCGCGCATCAATTGCTTGGTTTCGACGAGTGGACAAAGGGGAAAGTGGGAGATGGGGAGAGTGGGAGAGGGGGGGAGTGGGAGAGGGGGAGAAAGGGGAGAAAGGGGAGAAAGGGGAGAAAGGGGAGACGTGGGAGGGAGCATCTCAGTTTTGCATTTATTATAGTGCGAGCGTCCCCGCTCGCGTATTTTACAATACGCGAGCGGGGACGCTCGCACTCAAAGAAAAAATGCTTTTTACAAAAATGAGATGCTCCTGAGGGGGAGATTGGGAGAGGGGGAGATTGGGAGTATTTTTCTGATTCTCTGTGACTAATGACTGATGACTGATGATAAGGTTTGCGAGCGGGGACAGCACTGATGACTAATGACTGATGAGGGCGGGCACGCACCATCCACCGCCCCTACTGACTAATGACTAATGACTAATGACTAATGACTAATGACTACTATCAACTGTCAACTGTTAACTGACTTCAGCAAATCTGTCTGTGGGAAGATGGCACGGCGCCGACAAATGTGGTTTGGTATAGAAAAAACACATAATTTTTTTTAACCATGTTGTTTTATAGGCACAAACAGAAATAGTGCGATCGCGCCATCGCTACAGGTCAAAAAAAAATGAGTCGGTTTCAGGTCTTGCCTTTACCCATTAAATCTTACAGCATTGCTACATTTACCGCAGGCACGGCCTTACTGCTGACAACTCTGTTACTGTTTGCACTTCAGGCAACTCCTGCAATCTTACTTCTTGCCGCTGCAATGGTTGGCGGCTGGTATGCTGGTTTAAAGTCCGCAGAACAAGAACTAGAAATAGAACGCCAGATTATTTCAAAAGTAACTGATACCACAGCTTGCTTGATTGTAGTTCTCGACAGTCGAGGACGGATTGTGCGATTCAACCAAGCTTGCGAAAAAACAACTGGCTACTCGGTAGCAGAAGTTCTGGATAAATATGTTTGGGATCTGTTCTTGATTCCCGAAGAAGTTGAGGCAGCTCAAACAGTTTTTGCTAATCTAAACGCAGAAGTTGTTTACAGCGAATATCAAAACTATTGGCGCACTAAAAATGGATCCAAGCGCTTCATTTCTTGGTCGAATACAGTGATGCTGGGTATTGATGGCTTGGTAGAATATGCGATCGCAAGTGGTATCGATATTACCGATCGCAAATTAGCAGAAATAGCCTTGGCTTCATCCTACGCCAAGCTAGAAAACCGCGTCAAACAGCGCACGGCTGAGCTAACAGTAGCTAAAGAAGCGCTGCAAGCTCAAGAAGAACGATTTCGCTGTTTAAGTTCCTGTTCGCCTGTGGGAATTTTTATGGCAGATTTTGAGGGGCGCTACACCTATGCAAACCCTCGCACTCAGGCGATTTGTGGCTTGAGTTTGGCAGAACTTTTAGGAGATGGTTGGGAGAATTGCATTCACCCGGAAGACCGCGATCGCGTATTGAGCCGATGGCTGGATTATACTCGGGAACTTGGGGAATATGCGATCGAGTATCGCCTGCAAACAGCAGAGGGGATTGTGCGCTGGATTAATGTTGGTTCGGCGCCGATGTTCTCCGACTGTGGGGAACTTATCGGACACGTGGGCACGGTGCGAGATGTTACTGAAAGACAGCAAACACAAGCAGCTTTGTCTAGCAGCGAACAGCAACTGAGAACGCTGCTAGAAAATACGCCCGATGTGATTATCCGCACCGATAAAGAACTGCGTTATATTTATGTCAACGAAGCAGTTGCCCGAACTCAAGGAAAACCAATTTCATTCTTCCTCGGGAAAACCAGTCAAGAGATAGGAATGCCGCCGGAACTTTGCCAGAGGTGGGATGAAACTCTCCGCAAAGTGTTAGAAACTGGTCGAGAAGAAGTCATCGAATTTCAGGCTTACTCAACCGACGGCATCAGAAGTTATCAATCTCGCGTAGTTCCAGAGTTTGACAAAGACGGCGTACCAGAATCGGCGTTAATTGTTGCCCGCGATATCACAGAACTCAAACTTACAGAAAGTCAAAGATTGCAGTTGGCAACCGAGCAAGCAGCCCGAGAAAAAGCCCAAATAGAACAGCAGCGATCGGCATTTTTGGCAGAAGTTAGCAAAATTTTGGCTGCTGCGTTTGACGGAGAAACAGTGCTGCAAAATGTCGCTGAATTAGCAGTTAATTCTGTTGCCGATGGGTGCTGCATTCATTTGACCGAAACTGACTCAAAAGTCCGCAAAGTCGCTGTGGCTCACGCAGAAGCCTCTACGGTTGATACGATTAATAAGTTGAGAGTTTGCAGCCCGATCGCCTTTGATGCTGTTAACGGCTATCCGCTGGTAATTCGCACCGGCAAATCCCAACTAATTGCCGAAGTGGATGAGGAGATTTTAGCAGCAGCAGCCGAAAATGCAGCAGAAATTGAAATGCTACGCGCGGCGAAGCTATCCCGTAGGGAATCGCTCAATATCGGTTCTCACGCTTGCGTACCGCTGAAGGCGCGCGGGCGGGTAATGGGTGCGATCACTTGCTTTACCTCAAAGTTGGGGCGCCGCTACAGTGCAGAAGATATGGCAATGCTAGAAGATTTAGCATACCGCGTGGCGATCGCCCTGGACAACGCCAGACTTTATGCAGAAGCGCAGCAAGCACTAGCTCAAACATCGCAATCCTTCGCCTTAATTGACTCGCTGTTAGAAGCATCTCCCCTAGCGATTTGCTTTCTCGATCGCGAAATGCGATTCATCCGCATCAATCAAGTATTAGCAGAACTCAACGGTTTGACAGCAGAACAGCATCTCGGTCAAGACTACCGCCAATTGTTGCCAGAATCCGCTGCCGAGTTTGCACCAATAATTCAGCAAGTTCTAGAAACCGGCGAACCTGTTTTAAATGTAGAAGTCAGCGGCGAACATGGGGGAAGACCCGGATATTTCGGCTACTGGCTCGCCAACTACTACCCGGTGAAAAATGAAAGGGGAGAAATCATCGGCGCTGGCATAATTATCGCAGATGTTACCGCAGCTAAACAAACAGAATTAGCTTTGCGGGAAAGTGAAATGCGCTTCCGCAGCGTGGTAGATTCTAACATGATCGGCATTGGTTTCTGGGAGGCGGGCGGCGAAATTACCGAAGCTAATAACGCCTTGCTGGACATGATTGGATATACGAGAGAAGACTTAATTTCAGGAAAAATCCACTGGAGCAATATCACGCCGCCGGAATACGCAGAACTCGATCGCGCAGCCCTCGCCCAAGTCGCAGCATCAGGAAGTTGCGAGCCTTTTGAAAAAGAATACATCCGCAAAGACGGCACGCGCTTCCCAGTTTTTGTCGGCGCCGGACACTTGCAAGGATGCACAGACAAAGGATCGTTCTTCGTGGTCGATATCACCGATCGCAAACAAGCTCAAAACCAGATCCGAGAAAACGAAATTCGCATTAGCAACCAACTAGCAGAACTCGACTTAGTTTACAACACCACACCAGTCGGGCTGTGCTTTCTCGATACCAATTTGCGCTACATCCGCATGAACGAATGCCTCGCTGCGATCAACGGCCGCACGATCGCAGATCACATCGGGCGCACCGTCAGAGAAGCGATACCGGAACTTGCCAATCTGGTAGAGCCGATTTACCGCCAAGTGCTCGCTACGCAAACCCCCGTACTCGACATGGAACTTAAGGCCGAAACCCTTCAACAGCCGGGAGTTGTGCGGGATTGGCAAGTCAGCTTTTACCCCGTGATCGATGAATCGGGAACGCTGTTGGGAGTCAGCAGCGTGGTTGCCGAAATTACCGATCGCAACCAAGCAAAACGGGTAATCCAGCAAAGCGAAGCTTTATTCCGCCGACTGTTAGACTCAAATATTTTCGGAGTCGCGATCGGCGATTTTACCGGCCGCATCGCCTACGCCAACGACTCCCTGCTCAACATGGTGGGCTATACTCGCTTAGACGTGCTCTCCGGTCAAATGCGGTGGGACAATATGACCCCCTCCGAATACCTCCACCTCGACGCCCGGGCGGCCGGGGAACTGCGGGCGTCGGGAGTCGCAACTCCTTTTAAGAAAGAGTACATCCGCAAAGATGGCAGCCGCGTGCCGGTGCTGATGGGCGCGACGACTTTGTGCCCTGACAAGGGCGAACCAGAGACGATCGTCGGATTCTACATTGACTTGACCGAAATCTCGCGGGTGGAAGCAGAACTCAAAAACAATCAACAACGGCTGCAAATCGCTCAGCAAGCAGGCAAAATCGGAACTTTTGAATGGAACGTCCAAACGGGCGAACTCGCGTGTACGCCGGAGTTAGAGGCTTTGTACGGGCTGCCGGCCGGCGGTTTCCAGAGCAGCTATCAAAATTTGCTGGCAATGGTGCATCCAGACGATCGCACTTTCACCGAACAGCAGGTACTGGCTGCGGCGACGAACGGCGAGGAATTAAACATCGAGTTCCGCATCTGCCGCTCGGATAGCAGCGTCGCCTGGATTGCTTGCAGGGCTAAGGTGTTTCAGGACGAGCGCGGTTTGCCCCTGCGGACTATCGGCGTGAACGTCGATATCACCGATCGCAAACAAGCAGAAGAGGCGCGATCGCAAATCAATCAAACTTTGGAAGCCTTGATCCAGGCTTGTCCCCTAGCAATTACCGTTTTCGGCGCCGAGGACGGCATTGTAAAAATGTGGAACCCAGCCGCTGAGAGGATTTTTGGCTGGCCAGAATCCGAGGCGGTAGGTAAATTTTTGCCCAGCGTTCCCCCAGACAAGCGGGAGGAATTTATGGAGAATTTGAAAGGAATTCGCGCTGGAAATGCGATCGCCGGCATGGAAACCCAGCGCCAAAGAAAAGACGGCACTTCGATCGACATCGGTTTGTGGGCAACTCCAGTCCGCGACGCCAAGGGTAACATTAACTGTATGTCGATCGTCGCCGACATCAGCGATCGCAAGCAAGTCGAGGCAGAACTCGCTCAGTTGCTCGATCGCGAACAAGCCGCGCGGGCAGAAGCAGAAGCCATCAACCGCCGGAAAGACGAGTTTCTAGCCACTCTTTCCCACGAACTCCGCACGCCTTTAAACGCAATTCTGGGTTGGGCCCAAATGCTCCGCACCCGCCCGTACACACCAGATTCTTTAGCTTGCGGTTTGGAAGCGATCGAGCGTCAGTCGAGGGTGCAAACGCAGCTAGTCGAAGATTTGCTCGATGTTTCCCGGATTATTCAAGGCAAGCTGGTTCTAAAACCCGGCTGGTTCGTCATGACAAAGACGATCGAAGTTGCCCTCAATTGTGTCAGTTTCGCCGCTCAGGCTAAGTCTGTGACTGTTTCCTCGGAATTTGACCCCGCAATCAGTTTGATGTGGGGCGACGCCCAGAGGTTGCAGCAGGTAGTCTCGAATTTGCTGACTAACGCCGTCAAGTTTACGCCATCCGGGGGAACAGTCCAACTGCGTTTGTCTGCGGTAGCTGTTGCTAATTCCCCATCACCTAATTACATACAAATTATTGTTAGCGATACCGGCAAAGGCATTTCTGCTGAGTTTCTGCCCTACGTGTTCGATCGCTTCCGACAAGCAGATGGCTCAATTACTAAGGCTTACGGGGGTTTGGGACTGGGATTGGCGATCGTCGAGCACTTGGTGGAACTTCACGGCGGCACT
The DNA here is from genome assembly GCF_020738785.1 of Microcoleus sp. PH2017_05_CCC_O_A. Classification (NCBI taxonomy): domain Bacteria; kingdom Bacillati; phylum Cyanobacteriota; class Cyanophyceae; order Oscillatoriales; family Microcoleaceae; genus Microcoleus; species Microcoleus sp. PH2017_05_CCC_O_A. The sequence goes on from NZ_JAEQCB010000067.1 coordinate 21,653, forward strand.
GTACGCGCCGAAAGTCCCGGAGAGGGACTCGGGGCGACATTTACAGTAATGCTGCCCCTGAAACAGCGTCGGAGTCAGCAGCCGCAGTTGATAGAGGAAAGGCAATTAGCTGCCGTGAGTCCTGGTATTTTGGCTGGTTTAAAGGTATTGGTAGTTGATGACGAACCCGACAACCGCGAGTTTTTGGTTTTGGCGCTGAAACAGTTGGGGGCTCTGGCGATGGCTGCTGCTTCAGCCCAAGAGGCGATCGACATTTTACAGCAGTCGCCGCCGGATATTTTAGTCAGCGACATCGGGATGCCGGTTGAGGATGGCTACTCGTTAATCCGCAAAGTGCGATCGTCCGAATCTGACAAAATCAAGCGCTTGGCCGCTGTGGCGCTGACAGCTTATGCTAGCGAACAAGACCGGCATCGGGCGATCGAGGCCGGTTACGACGAACACTTAGCAAAGCCGATCGATTCTGCTCGATTCGCCACAGTTTTAGCTCAGTTAAAAACCTTACACTAACAGAAGGTACGTAGTTGCGCTTGAGCGCTCCTCCAGGTACGTAGTTGCGCTTAAGCGCTCCGGAAAGGTACGTAGTTGCGCTTGAGCGCTCCGGAAAGGTACGTAGTTGCGCTTGAGCGCTCCGGAAAGGTACGTAGTTGCGCTTGAGCGCT
>NZ_JAEQCB010000068.1:0-22314 GCF_020738785.1 Microcoleus sp. PH2017_05_CCC_O_A
GACGATCGCAAATTCACCAATCGGGCGCGGTTGCGAAGGACTTCAGCCAGCCATCCTGCTAGTTTAAAGCCAAAGGTGATGGGTTCGGCGTGAATTCCGTGCGATCGGCCAACCATCACAGTATTGCGGTGTTGTTGGGCCTGATAGCGAATAGCTTGGCTCAAATCTTCGACACGTTCTAACAAAATATTGACGCTGGCGACTAATTGCAGCGCCAAAGCAGTATCGAGCACATCGGAACTGGTTAAACCGAGGTGAATGTAGCGGCCGGCATCGCCTACATATTCGTTGACATTTGTCAAGAAAGCAATCATGTCATGGCGAACTTCCTCTTCAATTTCGAGGACTCGTTTGGGGTCAAAATTAGCCTTAGCTTTAATTTCTTCGACTGCGGCGGCGGGGATGTAGCCGAGTTCGGCTTGAGCTTCGCAGACAGCAATTTCTACTTGTAGCCAGCTTTTGAGTTTGGCGGTTTCAGTCCAGATGTTGCCCATTTCGGGCAGAGTGTAGCGGTCAATCACGGTGGTCGTTGGGGAATTCGGTCTCACCATTGTACATCTGTGTGGGGATGCAAGAGTCAGGAAGTCCAGAAACCGGGTTTTTTACGAAAATACTTTGTTGTAGCCCGCAGATTTGGTAAAAACCCGGTTTCTTAAATCAACTCGGTTTTTGTCGTTTGGGCGATCGGCTACAATATCCTAAACCTCATTAGCTGGCATTCTTCTCTATTCGCCTATAAAGGGTTCCAAATGAATAGCAATTATAGTCTCATTATCCAGTGGTCAAAAGAGGATCAACTTTTTGTTGTCAGCTTACCTGAGTTTACCGATGTCATGCAGCCTTGCACTCACGGACACACTTACGAAGAAGCGGCAAAACACGGACAAGAATTGTTAGAAACATTGATTGAACTCTATCAAGAAGATGGCAAACCTCTACCAGAACCTCAGACGTTGGGGAAACGATTACAGATAGCGTAAAACGAAATAATTGAGGAAAATTGGCCAAATCGAAGCAGAGGAGACAGAACCATGAAATATACAGTTGTTATCCAATGGTCGGAAGGCGATCGATGCTTTGTCGTATTTTTGCCTGAATTTGAGGATGTAATGCAGCCGGTAACTCACGGAGATTCTTATGAAGAAGCTATCTACAATGCACGAGAGGTACTGGAGTTACTAATTGAGAGTTGTCAAGCTGAAGGTAAACCATTGCCCGTAACTAAGAAGCTAGAACGATTATTTCAGGCTGTTTGAATATTTTGATTATTTCGGATATTGCGTTTACGCCGTGAAAAGTGTTATCGTCAAGAAAACAATCAAAATACATCTTGCTATGTTAAAGCAAAAAGCATCGCCAGAGTCTGTTTTGCCTCCAGAAAAAGAACAAGAATCTATAGCACAATTAGCACAGATACTCAGCCGAGAATCCGCACAGCCAAAATTAGTCACCAGTAACGGAGAAGAGATTCTCCTTCCCGAATCAGTCTGCAACATCCTGCATCAAGCTGTGCAGGCGATGGCATCTAATCGGGCTGTTTCGATCGTTCGTCACAATCGCGAATTAACAACACAACAAGCTGCTAATATCCTAAATGTATCGCGACCTTTTCTAGTCAAGTTGCTAGATGAAGAAGCAATTCCTTATATCAAAGTAGGTTCCGATCGGAGGATTCGATTTAAGGATTTAATCATTTATCAAGAACAGCGAGACAGAAAGCGCCGTAAACTATTAGACCAGCTAATCGAGATGACTGAGGAAGCTGGTTTATACGAGGAATAGGATTAATTCACTTTTTAATATGGCTAAAGTTGCTGTTCTACTTAATGCTTGTCTTTTGTTTTCCCTATATTTGCTTGATATTCTTCACAATCGCGAACTGACGACGCAGCAAGCTGCCGATATCCTGAATGTATCGCGACCATTTCTTGTCAAGTTGCTAGATGAAGGAGCAATTTCTTGTGTCAAAGTAGGTTCCCATCGGCGAATTCAATTGAAGGATTTAATCATTTATCAAGAACAGCGAAAAGTCAAGCGTCGCCAAGGACTTAAGGAATTAACTCAATTTCTTCAAGAGGAAGGATTTTACGAAGCACGAATACACGATATAGTTCAAGATTAAGAATGTTATGATTGCAAGCAGCATCAATAAACCCTAAAATTCCAGGTACAATCAAGAGCGAGCGATGAAAAAGCGTAAAATTTTAGAAAAGGTGCTATCTGGGTCAAAAAACATCAAGTTTAATGAAATGGTGACACTGATTGAAGCCTTTGGCTTTAGTCTGGCGAGAGTCAGTGGCAGCCATCACATATTCAATCATCCTGAAGTGCCAGAAATTGTTAACATTCAAAATAAGAAAGGCGAGGTGACACCCTATCAAGTCCGTCAATTCTTAGCGATAATCGAGGAATACGCTCTCACAATAGAGGATGATCAACCATGAAAGACTATCACATCAATATTTTTTACAGCAACGAAGATGAAGGCTATATTGCCGATATTCCCGACTTAAAATACTGTTCCGCTTTTGGGGAAACCCCAGAATTAGCTTTGCAGGAAGTACAGATTGCTAAAACAGCATGGCTGGAAGCTGCAACAACTGCGGGAAAACCCATTCCCGAACCAAAATACCGACCCGCAATATATCAACTTACTACTTGACAAACGATCGCACAAATCCCCCTTACTGCATCCGATCGCCCATCCGGTACTGGACTACTTCTCCCAGATAATTTGCGCTTGAACTTTCATACTCCGACAAAGCCGTAATTGTTCTAGTAACCTTCAAATTTTGCTATGAACCTGATGCGGACTAAAGTCCTCACTACGAACCTGTCATGGATGCGGACTAAAGTCCTCACTACGAACCTGTACCCTACGATTTTTGCTATGAACCTGATGCGGACTAAAGTCCTCACTACGAACCAAGGATTTTAAATCATAATTGAGGACATCAATTCATCGGTCATTTCAAAATTTGCTGTCACGCTTTGCACGTCATCTAAATCTTCTAGTGCATCCATCAATTTTATGAGCAATCGAGCTTTTTCAGGATTATCAATTTCTACTATGTTGCTCGGAATCCAGCGATTTTCCGACTGCAAAACTGCAAAACCTGTTTGTTTCAAAACATCAGCCAGTTTTTCCAAATTAGGCACACTTGTAAATACCTCTGCACCTTCAGTATCCTCATCAATTAATATCAAATCGTAGGATTCGGCTTCTGCTTCTAGGGATGCTTCAAACAATTGTTCCTCATCAATGGGGCCGCGTACTGTACAAACTCCTTTGTGGTCGAACATCCACCCCACACAACCAGTTTCGCCCAAGTTGCCACCATTTTTACTAAAAGCTTCTCGCAAGTCAGCCGCCGCGCGGTTGCGGTTGTCTGTCAGCGCTTCAATCAGAATCGCCACGCCGCCAACGCCGTAACCTTCGTAGCGAATGGCTTCTAATTCGGAACTACCCCCGGCTAAACCGGCACCTTTGGCGATCGCCCTTTCTATGTTTTCATTAGGAATACTCGCCGCCTTGGCTTTTTCAATAGCTGTCCGCAGTTGAAAATTGCCAGCGGGATCGGGAACTCCGCTGCGGGCGGCGACAATTATTTCGCGAGATATTCTAGCAAAAACCTTGCCTTTAACGGCATCAACTCTAGCTTTTTGGCGTTTAATATTCGCCCATTTACTGTGTCCAGCCATACCTATTTAAGATTTTTGATTTAAAATGTGCGATCGACATTAAATGATAGCACTCAGATTTTCACAGACGAGATTAACGCAGGGCGTGTACTGCACAATCCGTACACATACCATATAATGCAATTTTTTGCACGAATCTCAACTTTAATTAAAGCGGACAACGGTTTCAGTGTCCGTGAGGTGAGAAGTATCGCCATTAAGTGCGATCGACCATTCGCCCCCGTCCCGCACCACTTTCACCAAACAGCACAAAGAAGCATTAATTTCAGTTTCTGCATCGCCCACCAGCCCGATCGCACTTCCCAAAACCGACGCACCGTGACCTACTAATAACATATCCTCGGGAAACTCAGCAGCGAGGCGTTTAGCAGTTTCCCCCGCCCTTTTGAGACAAGCTTCCCCTGTTTCGGGATAATTAGCAATACCGCCTTTGTAGGAAGCATCTATCCTGGGAAAACGCCGACACAAATCCTCGACAGATTCAGTTTCCGGCATTTCTGTCATCCAGTCAGAATTCAGCCATTCGCAGATTCCCCACTCTAGTTTAATTGACAAATCGAGAGCTTCGGCAACGTGATTTGCTGTTTGGACAGTTCGCAGAAAAGGGGAAGCGAAAATGTGAGAAATTCCTTCACCTTTGAGGCGATTGGCGAGTTGTTTGGCTTGAATGTGACCGTCTTCGGAAAGATGGGGATCGTAGCGGTGTTCTGCGGTGAGAAACCAGTCGGGGTTTACGAAGTCGATGCGGTTTCCGTGGCGTGCGATCCAGACTGTTTGCGGCATGAGAATTTTATGTTTTGGTTTCTATATGTAATATAATCTAGACTTACGCACCACGCGATCGAAGAAACCGGGTTTTTTATTTAATCTGTGGACTACAGCGCAGCATTTTCGGGAAAAACCCGGTTTCTGGCCACCCATGCGTAAGTCCATTTATATCAAAATTAGGTAATTTTGATTTTTTGTCAAGCTATTGATATAAGTTTTTAACCGCTGATGCACGCAGATAGACGCAGATGGATGGTGATTTTGGCAAGAAATTATGGGTGCTATATGATTTTTTACCTTAAAGTGTTTCCCGCCATTTTTCCAAGGATAAATTTACCAAATAATCCAGAGGATTAGATTCTTTATTTTGCTGACTTATCTCAGTTACATAGTGTTTTAAATCCCAGGTCAGAACTTGCGAATCAGAAGCAGAATAACGAGAACCCACCGGCCAGTGGCGAAGATAAGAATACTCATCTATTTTGCTCAGGGATAAAGCATCATTCCTCTTTCGGTTATAAATTGCCATTCTCCCAACCCTGTTACAGTTATCGATCCAAGGGGAAAGAGGTAGCCATAACATGAGTGCTGGTCTAATATAACCTTCCCCAGCTCTTCTATCTACACAAATCTGAGCGCATAGTTTACTTTTACCTTTACCATAGCTAATGCTTTTAGAGCAAATTATTTCTTGTATACGGGTGTCAAATCTGAGAATCTTCTCCCGAATTCTCCAGATTACCTGCTGTTCATCATCAATAAACTTCTTGAGTAGATTCCGAAACTCTCTGGGTGGACTCCGTATATTATCCGTACTTTCTATTTCTTGATATGTAATCTCTAGTTGTGAAGTATGCCCAGTATCTACATCTTTCAAATGGAGATATAAATTATCCCCCTCAGGAACTATCGCAAATTCTAAAAACTGTAAAAGTAGATGATTGTACTTCCTATCAGTAAAACTATCCCTGTGAAAAATAGGCGCAATCGCGACTAAACGAACAGGGGGATCGTAGTTTACTTGGTTGGCAAAAGGTTTGCTCTCTAGCAAAGCATGATAATAACGAGTTAACTGCTGGACGATATATCGATCTTCACCATTTTTCAACTCCAGCACTGCTAAACTTTTATTGTCATCAACTGCGATGATGTCGCATCTTTGTTCGTTGATAGTGAATTGTCGCTTGATGACTGTCAAGCCTAGCAAACTCTCCAGATGAGCTTCGACAAAATCCTCTAAAGCCTCTTCGCTGACAAATTCCCACCCTGTCCCTGTTTTCCTTAAGGCTGCGCTGCTGAGCATTTTGACCTGGGTATATGAATATAGTAACTATTGTCTTTGAGTCCGCGGAGGCGGACATGGTTTGTATAGCCGCGAATTCCATTCGCCCGGTAAGTTACATTTGTCCCCTAACTCGCAGCATCTTATTTCCACCTTTTTGAAACTCATAGGGAGCCTCTTGAACTTCCACACGAAAATTTCTATTTTTCAATTCGGCAATAATCGGATTTAAATGCTCAGATTCCTCTCCGCTAAAACTTTGCAACAGCGGAAACACTCGCACTTCCTTAGCAACCCGACACATTTCCATAATTGCTTCTAGATGAAATTCTTCCGAAAGCAGGTGAGAATAAGCAAATAAGAAATGGCTGCACAAAGCTAAATCAAATTGACCGTTATCGAAGGGCAAAACAGGCAGCTCAGCAGTCAGGTAGCGGCCTTGCTCCAAGCCAGAGGGAAAATCTGCTAAAAATTCCTGCATTGCTTTCATCCGCACTTCGCCTAGCTGGTACGGTGATTCAAAACTGTTCCACAGGTAACCGTCTACATTGGCCTTAACAGCGTCAATCACAGTTTGATATGTTTCTTGGATGCGATCGCCAATTTCCACCGCCGTAAACTGATAAACCGGATCGCAAGAAATCACCTTGTTACCTTGGCGAGTCATTTCGGCATTGAAACTCGCCGGCCCGCCCGCACAATCTAGAATTGCTCGCTTGAGGTCACTTGATGTCAAGCTAAACATTCCTATGTATTCATCCAAGCAGCGTCCCCAGGGAATTACCTTCTCCAATTTTAGTGACACTTGTCTTTGTCCCGCAGATACAATTATTAATATTTTACATCAAAGAAGGATCGTTTTTTCTAGATCTTTTATTTCGGGGGGTTGATTTGCATCCCGACTTATGTATAAAAAATTTTGAGAACAGTTGGCTAGCTTTACGCTTTCTTTATAAAGAAGGTACTCGATTGCCGCACAAATTTTATGATTCCACCTCTGGATTTTCCAGGGCAGCGAGGCTACACTGGACAGAACGGAAAATAAACTAAAATTAACTAGCTTGCATTGCGATCGTTCAATGGCAGACTGCAACCAGGAAAGAAAGATGAAACATAACGTTCAAACCGCTACAAGTCTTAGTTTGTCAGCACTCCTGGTGCTGAGCAGTTCGCTGCCCAGTATAGCTCAGTTGCCTGCCATCAGAAATCCTGCACCCGCTAGGAACCAAAACAGGCCGAGAGTACCGCCACCACCGCCTCCGGGTTCGAGTTTCCCACGGATCGGCAATTCGGGTTCGCTGATACAAGAAGCGGCTTATACTTTAGGCCCGGGCGATCGCATTGCTTTAGATATCTTCGGCGTCCCTGAATTTAGCAAAGAATATCAAGTCTTAGTTGACGGAACCCTCAATCTACCAATCATTCGCAGCGTCTCAATTCAAGGGTTGACGCTGCAACAAGCCGCTACCGTCATTACCAAGCGATACGAACCCTTCATCAATGTTCCCGTTGTCACGGTGACTCTGATGGTTACTCGCCCCCTAAATATAGGTGTTGCCGGTGAAGTTACTCGCCCCGGTTCCTACAAAATTAATGCCAGCCGAGAAGGAACCGGAGGAGGCGTAAAATTTCCAACTTTGATGGAAATGCTGCAAGTTGCTAAAGGGGTGACATCCGCAGGAGATATGCGAAATGTCCAAATTCGCCGTCCCCGCAGAGGCGGAGCAGAACAACTTATTACTGTTAATTTGCAGGATTTTTTAGATACGGGAAATTTGAGCCAAGATGTCACGATCCGAGATGGAGATACAATTTTTGTACCGACAGCAAGTGCTCTCAATACCCAAGAAGTCCGTCAAAGAGCCAGTGCTAGTTTTTCCGCTGATATTACTAAACCAATTGGCGTGGTAATTGTCGGAGAAGTCAACAGGCCGGGGCCTTATACTGTATCTGCTTCGGATTTGCGATCGACTAACCAACAAACAGATCTGAGTTTTGTCTCTATTGAACAACAACAAGGAGGAGGAGCCGTTGTCGGACTACCAACAATCACTAGAGCGCTCAAAATTGCTGGCGGTATCACCACAGAAGCAGACATTCGTCGCGTCCAAATCCGCCGCCGTATCAGAGGTGGGACTGAACAAACTATCACGGTAAATCTGTGGGATTTGCTGCAAAAAGGTGATGCAACTCAAGATGTTTTACTGCAAGAAGGAGATAGCGTCATTATTCCGACGGCATCTACTGTAGACTTAGCTGAAGTTGCCCAACTCGGAAGTACAAGTTTCTCTCCAAATGCGATCAGCATCAATATTGTAGGGGAAGTGATCAGGCCCGGAGCTTTACAGGTTAAACCTAGTACATCCCTCCACCAAGCTTTGCTGACTGCGGGTAGTTTCAATCAATTGCGGGCTAAAAAAGATAAGGTGGAACTGCTGCGCTTGAACCCCAACGGTACTGTTACTCGCCGCACTATTAATGTCGATTTTGCTCAAGGGCTGAATCCTGACAATAACCCAACTCTCCGAAACAACGATGTGATTCTCGTAGCGCGATCGGGCTATACTAGGGTTGCAGACAATATTGCCACTTTCTTGCAGCCGATAACAGGAGTTGCAGGTGGAATCAGCAGCGTTAGCGGAATTTTTACTGGGTTTCAAACAACTATCAACGCTTTTCAGAACTTATTTTTGGGAGGAGATTTCGATCGGCGAAATCAACTCAGACAGCTTCGAGAACAACGAGAAGACAGACAAGAGCAACGTCAAGACAGACTGCTAGACAGAGAGTTACAGCGTGAAGAAAGACAGCGGCAAGCTGAAGACAGACAGCAGCAAGCTGAAGACAGACGCTTGCAACTCGAAGACAGACAGCGGCAGATAGAGCTTCAAGATCGGCAACTTCAAATTCAACAGCAGCAAAATCAGCAGCTACAGCAACTACAACCACAGCAAATTATGCCAACTACTACTCCTTGATATTTAGCGCTAGGGTGCGTCAGTTTAGTAATTGTCGATCGTGACAAAAATCTAATTCTGACACACAATTGATGCCGTAGTGCCTCACTTGTGATATCAATTCCGGTTGCACCGGAATGATGTTGACTGTTGACTGTTGACTGTTGACTGTTGACTGTTTAAATAATACCGATGCAACCGGAAACGATATGAGATCGTGAGGAAAGTAGCAAAAATATCATTTTTATGACGCACCCTACTTCACTGAAATGACATAAATCAAGTCCGCATAAACGGACTTAAAATTAAGAGTTTAGCAGGATATTCTTATGTCAGATAAAGTGTGAGTTGTCAAGTTTAATTCAAAATATTTAACAAAACTTTTCTGTATATATCTAAACCTTTGGCATTGAGGTGAACGCCGTCTATCGTTAAATCTCCATTTAGAGCTTTTTCCTTAAATAAGGCTTGTATGCCACTAGATTCCACGGTCATATTTTCGTCGGTGGCAACTTGATTGATGAGAACATTAATTTCATCAACTCTGGCAATTGTTCCGGCAAATTTAGGATTGTAGCTGGCGGCAAGAGTTGAGTAAAAAGCAGGAATCAGAATAATCTGTTTGGTGCCGATCGATCGCATAATTGCGATAGCCTGTTTCAAATTGCTGACAAACTGCTCGTCGCTGATGCCGTACATAGCATCATTTGTGCCGATCGCCAAAATTGATTTTTTGCAAGTAAACCCCTGGGGCACTACAAGTTTAAGCTGTTCTAGCAGAGAAACAGAACTCATTCCGCCGATCGCAAAATTAAAGTTTTTTTCTCCCAAAGAATCGCCCAATGCCGAAGAAATAGAATCGCCCCACACGCAACCTTGATATTGCCGGTCTTTAATTTGCTGCACCTGATTGTACACCAAAACTTGCCACCACAGGGCAGAGCTCACTGTATCTCCCGCAGGTGGCGGGCCCGCTAACACCCGAAACGGGATGTAAGCGAACAACAAGAAAGCCAAGATGGCCCAGATCAATCTAAATTTAACTTTCATAAAACTTGCTACTCTTGCTGCTACTTCAGTTTATGCTATTGCTTTAACAAGCCGTCAGCATTTGTGCAAATTTCTATAAATTGTACTCTGTACATTTCCAAATACCCCTACATATATCAAACTGAGATGGTAAAATAATTTAGGACTAATATTATGTCTAAACCAGTTGACTGGACAGTTGGCATCCCCGCTAGCACCCTGATAGCCGTCGGAACCCAGGTCAGCGGGAGATTTCCTCTAGATGGAGCAAGTGCCCAAAACTTACTGTACCGCATGGATGGCAAGAACATTACCAGCTATATCGTCTACGATGACAGTGGACGGGCAATTAAGCGAGTAGACTTGACAGGAAGGGCTCATGCAAATGTGCCGACACCTCACGCCGTTGAATACAAACACAACCAAAACTCAGCAGGAGACATTTATGTGCAAGCTGAGAAAACAGTTAGGCCAGCTAGATTGGATGAAATACCCTAGAAATTATGTTCATCAAACAAATATCCTTGAATGCAGATAAACTAATCGATTTCCAGCAATGGAAAAAAGCCAACGGCGATGATTTTTCACTCTGGGATTATCTTTTTGGATCTGCTAATATTGAAATTGCCATAGCTTTCACAAAACTATTCTGGCCAGATTTTGTCGAACATGAAGGCGGCATCTTTTTGTCCGAAGCCTTTAACAGTCAAATCTACGAACAGTGGAAAATCGAGCTAGGGAATGATGTCGCTGCAATTGAGCAGGTGATGAACCACCAGCACGTTGATGACATTCTCCCCGGTGCCCAAAACGCTAGCAGTGACAATTTATTGTATTTGGGACAAGCATTAGCTCAGATGTGGGAAAGTCGCCTAAAATCGCTTTATCCTCAGCGCCGTTTTCAAGTTAAATGCGATCGGGACGAACACACGGTTGTAGTGACATTTTTTCAAGATAATTAATCAAGCCTTCGCCCCCAACAATTCAGGTTGCAAAACCTGATTTAATTTGCCGCTGCGAAACCCCTCCAAATCCAAAGTCGCATACACAAAACCAAACTGCTGAAACACCGCCACCAATGCAGGCAAATCCGCATTTAATACAAACTCTCGAATCTCCTGGGCCGGCAATTCAATTCGCGCCGTATCTCCATCCGATCGCACGCGCAGATTTTTCAGCCCCAACTGCCGCAAATACCGTTCAGCGCGCCCCACTCTTTGCAACTTTGCAACGGTGATTTCTTCACCGTAAGGAAAGCGCGAACTCAAACAAGGCTGTGCCGGTTTGTCCCACCAAGGCAAATCCAATTCTCTTGCTAACTGTCGCACTTCAAATTTAGTCATGCCGACTTCTGCTAAAGGCGATCGCGCGCCCCGTTCCTTTGCAGCCTGAATCCCCGGGCGGTAATCCTTTAAATCATCACCATTCACCCCATCCACCACATAAGGATAACCCTTGGCAAGTGCTAGCGGTTTCAAAGTATCGTGCAGTTCACTTTTGCAAAAATAGCAGCGATTAACCGGGTTAGAAGTATAATTAGGATTGGCCATTTCCTGAGTTTCGACTTCCTGGTGGGCGATGCCAATTTCTGCGGCTTGAATCCGGGCATCTTCCAAATCTTCTGTCAGTAGAGACGGAGAAACAGCCGTTACAGCCAAAGCGCGATCGCCCAACACGTCAAAAGCAATTTTTGCCACCAAAGTGCTGTCAATGCCGCCAGAGTAGGCAATCAGCGCCCGTTCCATCTGCGCGAAAATGTCTTTTAATTGTTCGAGTTTTTTCACTAACATGATTTCAATTGGGATTACTGTAGAAGGCGATCGATATTAGATCCCCAACAACTTCTGCGAAGTCGGGGATCTAAATATTCTGTTTTTTTAGGTGGGTTTAGTTATTCTGGATCGATACCGAGGGCTGCCAATCGCGCCAAAAGTTCTTGATTGCGCTGTCTTTCCTGTTCCAACAGCGTTTGGGCGGACTCTTTATCTTGCTGTTCGCGATCGGCCCGCTGGCTTTCAGCTTCGGCGCGTTGGCTTTCAGCTTCTGCCCGCTGGCTTTCAGCTTCTGCCCGCTGGCTTTCGGCTTCTGCCCGCTGGCTTTCGGCTTCGGCCCGCTGACGTTCTACTTCTGCCCGTTCTTCCGGCCACAAAAGCAACTCTCCGTCTGCATTCCACCAGCGCAGCCAATTTCCTGTTCTACCTTCCCGAGTTCCCACCCAAACTCCCAAAAATAGATTTAATCCAGGTATCAAATAACGCCCATTTTCATCAGGATCTTGATTGTTGTAGCGATCGGATTCCAGCGCATAAACTTCTATTCTGCCTGTATGCGGCCGAAAAATGACATAGCGAGGAACTTTGATTACTTGTTCGTAAAAGAACCACTTGCCGATTTCTTCTGTGTGTTCGACGGAGTATTCATCGCCGTAAGTAGCTGAGAGAAATTCCATCACTACAAAAGGCACTGTTCCTTCGGTATGAGGCGTGTAACTGCGGCGGGGATAGCTGTGAGGCCAAGGTTGAACCGGTTGCACGTACATCCAGTCTGGGGCTTTGCAAATAGTGCGATCGTCCACAGCAGCACACAAAGCAAAATTAGAAACTATGAGTGCATCTTGGATTAGTTCCGGGGAATCCACTACAGACTGGCGCAAACCGTTAGAGATTAAAGGATGTTCTATATTTTCCACGGGGTCATCTGGTAGAATAAAATCATCGGGAAGCAGCGGCCAGGTAATTTTTAGCTGCGATATCGGTTTGTGAATTACAGCAGTCATAAGTCACCTCATTTTACCAATAAAAGTTTGACTTTTAGTCGAGATTGGCGATCGACAACCTTCTCTATATCTTAGCGTGCTAATTCCACAATCAAATTCGTTTGCAGCGAGGACTCTTCCAGCAAACAATTACCGCTGACAATGCGGAATCTATATTTTAAAATTCTCGACGCGAAAATATGGCGATCGCAATTGACAGCAGCAGCACCACATACAGCAAACCATAGCCCGCATCTGTAATCAAACCCGCCAAGTAAGGTACTTGTCCGTAAACAGCATCATTTCTCAAATTGAACCGGGCTAAATCAGGCAAAACTAGATAAAGTCCCATCATCAATTGTTCAATGCCAGGATTTTTAGTTAACTTGCCGAAAGCCACTAAATCCCGCGTCGAGTGTCCCATCAAATAAACGCTAAATGTCAGTAAAGTAGCCAGCAGCGAACTGCTAAAAACTCCAAATAAAATCCCCACACCGGCCATGAGGCACAGCTCAAACCACACGAACAGCGAAGCGATTAAAATGCTGCCCAAAGGGTAAGGAATGCGACTCAAACTCAGAATAACCAGATAGATAACAGTCATTGCTGCTACCAGAACGAATAGCACCGCCGACATCCCTAAGTGCTTGCCCACAATTAACTCAGCCCGGCTTATCGGCTTGGCAACTAACAGGTAAACAGTCCGCTTTTCAATTTCTTTGTTGACCAGTCCGGTAGCCACAAAGACTGTGACAATTATACCCAGGATGCTCATCGCAGCCAAACCAATATCTAAGATAATTTTATTTTCGGTTGTCGCTGCCAATTCCGGTATCAAGCGCACCGAGGCTCCCATCAACAGAGCAAAAATAATAATTAAGTAAAGGATGCGATCGCGAATTACTTCCCAATATACATTAGTCGCGACTGTCAAGATTCTTCTCAAATTCATCTAGTTATTAACCCGCAGTCAACTTTAGCCATATTTTAGTGCAAGGAAGAGGGAAGTTCGGCAACGGATTTTTTAACGGATGTAACGGATGGATGTTGAGGGTAGAAGTCAAGGGTGAAGAAAGAGGATTTTTCCCATCTCCCCCTCTTCCCATCCCGACGGGTGTAGGTTTTTTGGTAAAAGCCTTATCCCATAAGAGTTTGAGATTCCCGCCAAGCCAAAGCCCAAAACCTTTGCAATGTCTAGATTTGCTGGGTTTTGCCAGTGGAAAACCTACACCTCTCCCCCTCTCCCCCCTCTCCCATCTCCCTTATCTCCCCCTCTCCTAACGGCCAGAGACAAGCTCAAACTTGACTGTCTCCCGAAGTTCCATCTTTTTTCAGTCCCGGTTTAGAGGGTTTGGTAGTGTCGCAGGTTACAGTCGCTCTATTGCCTACATCGATCACCTCGCAAGATTTGGTCAACGAATATATTTCGGGTCTAAACACCAGCCCCAGCCAAGTTGCCTGCATCTGTAACTGATAGCGGGACTCTCCTTGGACGATCGAAGTTTTGACCTCCCAGCTCGCATCTTCTGGGACTACCCGAATTGTTTTTAACGCTTGATTCTTCAGAAAAAATCGCTCGTTGTCAATATCTATTAACATTTGTTCTACCTGCGCCCACGGTTTTGTGCGAGCTTCATTTTGCAGGTATCGATCCATTGCATTGAGGATGACCACTCCTCGGGAGCGATTAATAGTTGGCTGTTGAAATGTCACCACATAATCGCTTTTCCTCAAATCCTGCGATAAAACGCTCGGATATTGTTCTATCCAACCTTGAATTAAAAAGTGAAATCCAAACCAACAGGAAATCAGCAGGTGAATGAGAGTAATCATCAAAAACTGAGGCCGCACTAACGATCTGATACCTTCCCGTTTTGACTCGCTATTCCAAATCTCTATTACACCCAAAATTATTACTGCTATAATTGGGCCGGATATCCATGCTATTTCCTTCCTATCTGACGGCAATCGGATCAGCAACCACAAGCCAATTAAGATGCTGGTCACCCACGGACTCAGACTTACTTTTTTAATCGTAAAAGGTTGCTGGCTGGTCAGCAAACCCATTGACAGTGTAAAAAATAACCAGCTCATATCAAACATCAGAGTTCTTGTCGGCCAGTCTGTGATTGCCGCCACCGTCAGCAAAGCTAAAAATATGCTGAGCAGTAAAGGCGTCTTCCAGTGGACAACTTTAGGCGGAATTATCGCCTTTTGAAATTTTTTATTGGTTTCCCAAAGGTTGTTAGTCAGCTTCGTGAGTTGCTGAGTCACATCCAAAAATTGCTTCATCATAGATTTCAATTGACGCTTTGCAAAAACAATACGGTTAAAATAACGAAATTGCTAACAGTGTGGGCGATTAAAACTGCCCCAAACTGGGTAGTTACTCGAAAAGTTTTTTTGGGAGGACGGCGGCTGAGAGTTGGCGGCCCCAAAAACTGAGGTTTGGAAGCTTTTTTGTTACCAGAAACCATGTTCTCTATGAATTCTAGTCCCTGCCATTTGGCGAGAAAAGTGATTGCCAATACCGAGAGGGCAATCGCAGTTATTGCAGAGTAAGTATTCTGACCTCCGCCTAATAAAATATAACCGATAAGTTCTTCTCGCCATTCTTTGGAAATAACGCTTTCAATGCCGAAGAAAACTAACCAACCCACGCAAGTGCAAGCGAGATTGAGGATAGCTGTATATTCAACGCTGGTTTTGGGGCCGAGTTTCAGTAGTTTTTGCAGAAACCACGATTCGATCGCGATCGCCAAAAACATCATTAAAATTTGCACCAAAACAGTCCGAAATGGGAAAACACTCGCAATCATAAGCATTCAGGTATATCAGCCCGTGTTAGATTTTAATTGTACATCAGAAGCGGAATAATCTAGAGCGCAGGTTTTAGCCCCTAATCCTCTTCGATCGCCCTTCTGAACATTAGGTGGTTGAGGTTGTATCCTATAATCTTTTGAGATCGTCCAACAGAAGGGAAATATTAAACATTCAATGGGCGCGATCGAATACCCACCCCGAGACAGACTAAAATAAGTGCGGATTATGGTAAGGAATGGCATTGGTATTCGGACAGCCTCATCCCGCTCAGAACGCATCGCGGGTCAGATTCACGTCTACGACGGTGCTGGTAAAGGCAAGTCTCAGGCAGCTTTGGGAGTAGTGTTGCGCTCGATCGGGCTGGGTATCAATTCTGACTCGCCCACGCGAGTTTTGTTGCTGCGCTTTCTCAAAGGCCCCGGCCGCTCCTACGACGAAGACGGGGCAATAGAAGCCCTGCAACGGGCATTTCCGCACTTGATCGACCAAGTGCGTACCGGCAGAGCCGAATATTTTGGGGCCGAAGCAATCACCCGCTTCGATCGCACAGAAGCCCAGCGAGGCTGGGATATCGCCAAAGGAGCGATCGCCAGCGAGCTTTATTCTGTAGTAGTTCTAGATGAACTAAACCCCGTATTGGACTTGGGTTTGCTGCCAGTGGACGAAGTAGTCCAAACCCTCAAAAACAAACCAGAATATTTAGAAGTAATCGCCACTGGCCGAGCGGCCCCCGAAGCTTTGCTGGATATTGCCGACTTGCACTCAGAAATGAAGCCCCACTATCACCCCGCAGCGGCCGAACACAATATTTCAGGTATCGAAATATACACAGGAGCGGGCAAAGGCAAATCTACGAGCGCATTGGGGAAAGCTTTGCAGGCAATAGGTAAGGGTATCAGCCAAGACCAATCTCACCGCGTCTTAATTGTACAATGGCTCAAAGGTGGTAGTGGCTATACAGAAGATGCGGCGATCGCAGCTTTGCGGCAAAGTTACCCGCAGTTAGTAGACCACCAGCGGTGTGGCCGAGATGCTATAGTTTGGCGGGGGCAACAGCAAGAGTTAGATTGCATCGAGGCAGAACGCGGCTGGGAAATCGCCAAAACGGCGATCGCCAGCGGCTGGTATAAAACGATCATTCTCGACGAACTCAATCCAACAGTAGACTTAGAACTGCTGCCGGTAGAGCCGATCGTCGAAGCCCTGCTGCGAAAGCCCCGCGATACAGAAATCATTATCACCGGGCGCTGCCACAAACCCCATGGTTACTTTGACTTGGCAAGCGTACACTCGGAGGTATACTGTCACAAACACTACGGCGATCGGGGCGTAGAACTAAAGCGGGGTGTAGACTTTTAGACCCCAGAGCGGTGCGGAGTTCAATCCGAGCCAGAATTATTTAAAGACGGCCCTGCCTGGGAAACCGGAAATTGCCACAAAGCGTTGTAACCAAGTAACCAATCTCTCACTTTTCTTTGTCTGGCGATCGCGCGATCGACCCTTGTTAATCTTTAATTTCCTTCCCCGGAGGCGATCCCCGAGCGCCAATCGAGAATGGAACATTAAGAATATGAGCCGCGTCTTCTTGAGCGTGAGCACATGAGACATTGCACAAGGATTATTAAAGGGTGAAGACATTGAAAATAAAAGCTTACAAGCAAAAAGTCCGCGAGGGAGAAAGTCTAGACAGGGTTAACACCAGTAGGCTAGACTTGCGGCTGGCAAACAGGTTAAACTACAGCGGCATCCAAACATTCGGTGTTCTAGGCAGTGTCTGTAGTCGCACAAGCGATGACCAACAAGTAGAGGAGTGAAGCTGTATGACAACGTTAACTGACAATTCCGATCAAACTAATTTAAACACTCCGGGACTGGGCCCGGATACAATCTTTGCCGGAGCGGGGGGGGATTTAATTACAACTTCTACCCTCGGCGGCAGCTTAATATTTGGCGAACGCGATAACGATACTCTAATTTCCGTCGGCCCCAACGATAGCCTATACGGTGGCCCTGACGAAGATTCATTAGTAGGCCAGCGCGAGCGGGTTTTCCTGTCGGGCGATGGAGGCAGTGACACCGTAATTGCTCAAAGCCGCAATTCGACGCTGTTGGGCGGTGCGGGAGATGACTTGCTCCAAGGCACAGTCGATGGCAACCTGATGTTTGGTAATCAGGGCGCAGATACGATGCTCGGAGGCGCCCTCGGAAGAGACACCCTCTACGGTGGTAAGGACAATGACTCCCTCGGCTTCTTCATCGCAGGCGGCGGCAACAACCTCGGTCTTCGCATCGGCGGCAGTGCCGGTGGCAATCAAGGCAGCAACTTCCTGCGCGGAGACTTGGGCGACGACTTTGTTGTAGGTATCAATCAGAAAGATACTCTGATCGGCGGTAAAGGCAACGACACAATATACGGTGTGGCCAGCAACAGCTATCTTTCCGGCGACCTAGACAACGACACCTTAGTCATTCTCAACAGTACCCAGTCGAGTCCGTTTTCTTCGAGCGTCATCACGATCGGCATTGAGAAAACAACCTTGCTCGGCGGTGAGGGCAACGATTCTCTCCTAGGCGGTATCGGCGACTTTGGTACCGGCAAAAACTTGTTGGACGGCGGTGCTGGTAACGACACGATCACGGTTTTTGCTACTCAGGATACGGCATTGGGAGGCGCAGGCGATGACTTCATCAAGTCGTCTACGGTGTCTGCACTTTCCAGCGTAGGCGCGTCGAGTTCATTTCCAGGCTTCGCGGGTCGCAACTTGCTCAATGGCGAAGATGGTAACGACACGATCGTTGCAGCTTTTGCGAGTGATAGCATGATCGGTGGCGGTGGCAATGACAGCTTGAGCGGCATCTTTAATCAAGCCTTCGGTGGAGATGGCAACGATACGATCGATGCCACCACTTTTGCGATCGGTACTACTACTGCGCTGATTACTCTTGACGGCGGCCTGGGTGACGATCTGTTACTTGGCAACACCAGCACTAACCTTACTACCACCGGCACCGTCACAAACTTCATGAACGGTGGTGAAGGAAGTGACACGATCGTGTTTGGTAGCAGACGCGATCGATTGGTTGGCTCTTTTGCTGGTAACGACTTTATCTCCTACGCCACCAGTGTCAACTTTGCCGGTGCCACATCGACAAACCTCATTACCGATACCTTAGGTTCCAACTTCATCATTGGCGGCAACGGTACTGATGTCATCACTACCGGTGCTGGCGACGACATACTGTTCGGCGGCCCCGGCAGTCTTCCTACTGGATCGACATCTGACGGGGACGACACCTTAAATGCCGGCGGCGGAAACGACACGCTGTTGGGCGGCTTTGGGAACGACTATTTGCTCGCAGGAGACGGCAACGACTCTCTCGGTGGCGGGCCCGGTGCAGACACGCTGATTGGCGGCGCCGGCAATGACAGCTTCTACTACAACAACTTCGGCGAGGGCGTCACGATCAACGCCAACGGTAGCCTGGGTAGCAGCCCAGACCAAATCGGCGATTTTGAAGTCGGCCGTGACAAGTTGGTATTGAACTTCGACTCCTTCCTGTTACCACCATTTGACAATAGTCTGCCAAATCGACCTTCTTCCAGGGCGTTCTTACAGGTGGAAACCGGAACTTACAACAACGATCTGACTCCTGCAGGAGCAACTCCAGGACAAGCAGTCCTCGTTTACGAAGGTTCCACAGGTCGCTTGCTGTACGACCAAGACGGTGCTGGCGGCCAAGCACCAATTCAACTGGCACTGCTGAACGGCCGACCAGGCTTGACGGCGACTGATATTACCCTGATTTAATTTAGGTGGCAGCGGGTGGGAGTCGGTTTGGAAAAAGCCGTAGCGTAGCGGGGCGTAAGCCATCGCCCGCGCCAACTCTAAAAACTAATTGTGCTATGTTTCCAGCTAGGGATATGAATCCCTAGCTTTTTTATTGCATGGGGAATTGGGAATTGGGAATTGGGAATTGGGCATTGGGCGGAGCGAAGCGGAGGGATGGGGCATCGGGCTTTTATAACATTGGCATTAAAAGGAAGGGCAGATTCACCGATCGATTTTGCCACCAATCAATCATTCCTTAAACTAAGAGGGCCCAAGCCCAACAACATACCTCATATGGGAGCTCGAACCGCTATATTTTGTTTGCCAGTAAGTTAGGCATTACCCTGAAAAATGGTGAAATTCTCAAACAGGCTTTAAAAGAAGCTGCTATTAACGAAGATGTTGTTATTCAGAAAAACAATGAATACGGAACACATTACAACATGAAATTCTTGCTGAAAACCGAAGTAGGTGAATCTCTGATTCTAGCAGCTTGGATCGTCCGCTCAGGTGAAACTTTCCCCAGATTGACAAGTTGTTATCCCGTCAAAAAGTGAGGTAAAAACAATGAAAACAATTAAGGGCTTAGATATTGTTGCTTTAACTGAAGATTTAGAAGCAACCCATTTTGAAACAAAACAAATCATTAAATTATATAAAGGACAAGTGGGAACAGTCGTGATGGAATTTGATGGCAGTGCTTTTGAGGTAGAATTTTCTCATCAAGATGGCACAACTTATGCAATGGAAACAATCCTCGCTACAAAATTAATGCTTTTACATTACGAGTTAGTAGAATCTGTAGGGGCAGTTAGCCGATAGATTTTGCCAGCAATGATTTTTCTAATCTACAAAAAGTATCTCTAAAAAAAATCCCGCAAACGATATGTTGTTTGCGGGATTTAGTAGGCAGGAAACTTGTAGGAGGAAATACTTTATGCTCGGTCTACAATCTCTTTGGCTTTATCTTTGAGGTCTTCTTTCATGTGAATTGCTGATGCTTCGTCCTGCTTGGCTTGACCTTCTAATTTATCTTTTTGGTTGCCTGTAACTTCGCTCACAGCTTCTTGAATTTTGCCTTCAATATTCTTGGCAGTTGCTTCGACTCTGTTTTCAATGGTCATAATTTTTTCTCCTAACCTTACAACTACTACTGTATAAATTAAAAGCTGAGTCTTAATCTATCTTGAGAAAGATTTAGATATCTATCTAAAGATTGGTTAAATCGGAACTTCGACAAGTTTATTGCGGGAGGAAAGACCGGATTTAATTGCGATCGCCGATTTGGGCACTTTAAACTTTTTCGCCAACAGCACGATTAACTCTGCTTATTGGCTTTTCCATCCACGGGCGGGGATTTGAGGTGTACTGTCAGGCTGCCGTCTGGTTGCTCTTGGATGCTTTGCTGTTTGGAATTAGTTTTAACTTTGACTGCAAAATTTTTCATGTGACTAACAACTCAATAACTAATAACCAATAACCAATAACCAATAACCAATAACCAATAACCAATAACTAATAACTAATAACTAATAACTAATGACTATCTGAATGTTCGATTTTTGTTCCCAAAACTTTGAGAAATTCAGCTAACCAGTTAGGATGTGCAGGCCATGCGGGGGCTGTGACTAAGTTGCCATCGACTACGGCTTCGGTAACGGGAACTTCGGTATATTTGCCACCAGCCCGGAGTATGTCGGGGCTGCAAGCTGGATATGCGGTGCAGCGTTTGCCTTCGAGTACGCCGGCGGCGGTGAGGACTTGCAATCCGTGACAAATAGATGCGATCGGCTTTTTGCTGTTGGCAAAGTAGCGGGTAATTTGCAGCACTTGTTCGTTGAGGCGGATGTATTCTGGCGATCGTCCTCCAGGGATAATCAAAGCGTCGTAGTCTGCGGCGTTAATTTCGTCAAAAGTTGCGTTTAAAGTAAAGTTGTGACCGGGTTTTTCGCTGTAGGTTTGATCGCCTTCAAAGTCATGAATTGCGGTGCGAATTGTTTGACCTGCGGCTTTGTCGGGGCAGACTGCATGGACGGTGTGACCTACCATTTGCAATGCTTGGAATGGAACCATTACTTCGTAGTCTTCTACAAAGTCGCCGACTAGCATTAAGATTTTTTTTGCAGCCATGTTTGTAACTCCTGTTATTTTGATTTGCTTAAATAGCAATAGGCTTTAGATAAGGCTGATCCCCCCTAGCCCCCTTTAAAAAGGGGGGAACAAGAAGGTGCTGCGAAGTCCCCCTTTTTAAGGGGGATTTAGGGGGATCTCCGAGGAATAAACAGTTTTAACCCAAGCGTATTTGCTTAAATAGGATTAAAAAAAATGCAGGGCAGTTAAAAAGCCTGCCCCGCCAGCTATTCTGGAATTTAGAAACCGTTGCGGCCCCAAATTACCATTGAAATTGAGAAGGAGAACAAAACTAGCACCGAAACCCAACCGAGTGACAAAATATCCATAGCTATTTATTGAACAAACTGTACAAAGTGACTCCAAAGCTTATCATAAGTCAATTTGAGCTATTTTTGAAATGAGGGCGCTGTGAAGGACTCGTCAAATTTTAGTCCCGCTGAGCGGGTAGAATCTTTGAAAGCAGGAAGTGTTGCTGCTTTTTCTTGTTTGCTGGCTTTTGGGTCGATCGCCCTTGTTAACACCTTAATCTTAGCCCAGAGGTGGGATGCTCTGGCGGGTTTGCAGGTCAGGGAATTTGACCTAAATTTTGGATTGAGAGGATTGATGGCACTTTTGGGCGGTTTTTTGTTCGGCGTGACTTACCGCTATGCGATTCGCCGCGATACTAACCGGCAGCTTAAATCTGGCGTGGTGTTGGCTTTTGGGTTGGTGCGGGCTTTTGGACAGTTGGATGCTGAATTGTCTTTTGAGGCGGGGAAAATGCCGGGTTTGCAGGAGTTATTACCGTTTGCGGTGGTTGGGGTCGAGAGTGTGGTATTGTTTGCGATCGCAGGTTTGGTGTTGGATTGGGCGATCGTCTTTGAGGGCTTCGCTAACGGGCGATCGTTGATTAAACCTTTTGATTCTTGAGTGCGATCGGATTTTACTCAAATCAGGCAGAATTTTTTTGAACAGGCAAGATGCCTGTTCCACAAGCAGTAAATTATCTTGTGGGGTGGGCTTCTAGCCCGCCCAGAATTTTTTTGAACAGGCAAG
>NZ_JAEQCB010000069.1:0-23334 GCF_020738785.1 Microcoleus sp. PH2017_05_CCC_O_A
AAAAAAGGATGAAGATATCGAGGAGCGGAATGAAGCGAAAGTTTCACGTTCCGTTCTGAATGAGAGGTAGGGGTAGAAATGCCCCTATCGACTCTAACATTGCATAAATATAATTAAGGAAAGAATATGAAAGCGAATCCAGGGGGCGAAATTGCTTCAGCCGAAGTCATGGGTAGAGACAAGCTAATTTCTGATTTGTGGGGGATTTTAGAGCAGCAAAGTGTTATGTTGAGTGCCGAACGAAGGATGGGGAAAACTTCGGTAATTAAGAAGATGCGATCGGATGCTACCCCAGATAAATTGCCGATTTATCGTGACTTAGAAGATGTTAAATCGCCCATAGAATTTGTCAACACAGTCTTTCAGGATGTCAAAGCATATTTAACACGTTTGAATCGCACCACCAAGAAGACTCACGAATTGCTAACCAAATTGGGAGGAGCAGAATTTAGTGGTTTCAAGTTACCCGATATTGCTGCGCCTCACTGGAAAGAGTTGCTGATTGAAACGATCGCAGATTTGGTAGAAAATCAAGACAGCACACTCATCTTCTTTTGGGATGAACTGCCATATATGCTGCGTAACATCGGCGACGAATCGGCGATGGAATTGCTGGATACTTTGCGATCGATTCGCCAGATGTATCCTCGTGTCAGAATGGTTTATACAGGTTCAATTGGTTTGCATCATGTGATTGCCGATCTGAGGAAAGTGGGCTATACAAATGACCCGACTAATGATATGTATCCGCAAGATGTGCCACCGCTATCGGCTAAAGATGCAACTACTTTAGCGCGCAAATTGCTGGAAGGCGAGAATATTGTCACACCCGATATCCAAGGAACTGCTGTTGCGATAGCTGATGAATTAAGTAACATTCCTTTCTACATCCACCACTTAATTGTAAAACTCAAATTGCGCGGTGGTTCAGCAGATATACAAGCGATTAAAGCAATCATTGCTGATTCTTTGGATGACCCAATGAATCCCTGGAAGATGGAACATTATGCAGAGCGCATCGATAGTTATTACGATGAGAAACAGCGTCCTTATGCCAGGAACTTACTAGATATTTTGGCGGTTGCAAACCAGCCTTTGTTATTTGATGAATTGTTTAATCGTCTCAAGGAAGAGTCGGACACTCAAGACAAGGAAATTGCGAGGAAAGTGTTAACTCTTTTGCAGAAAGATTATTATATCCAAAAGAAAATACTGGAAATCCTTGAGATGTTGAGGGCGGGCACGGGGGGGCACCGCCCCTACTCGTTATATCAAATCCGTTTGCATCGGAATGATATAAACGGAGAAGACGGAGGAGACGGCAGTGCCGTGTCCCTACAATTGATTGCGGTAGGGACACGGCACTGCCGTCTCCTCTATATTATTCCGGCGCAGCCGGAATTAATATTACTGGTTCCCAGGCAGAGCCGGGGAACCAGTTAAATAATACTAAATAACAACCGAATCAATCTATGAAAAATACATTTATCTCCCGATTTACTCCTAGCTTGATGGCACCAGAAACCCTGGAAGATATCCTAGTACAACGTCACACACTAGCAAATTATTTAGTAGATAAAATCCGGGATAGCGCCACAACAGATAGCAAGTATTTTCAACTACTAATCGGGCCGCGCGGTATTGGCAAAACCCACTTAGTTTCCCTGATTTATCATCGCGTCGCCAAGATGGAGGATTTGCAGGATAAATTGCTCATTGCGTGGCTGCGCGAAGAGGAATGGGGGATTGCATCTTTTTTGGATTTGTTGCGGGGAATATTCCGGGCAATTGCTCAAGAATATCCCGCAGCATATCAAGCTCAGTTACATGATGAAGTTGAAAAGCTTTATGATTTGTCGCTGGAACAAGCTGAATATCAGGCGGCAGAATTGCTGAGGGAGTTTGTTGGAAATCGGGTGCTATTGTTGATTGTTGAAAATTTAGAGGACGTGTTTAGCGGCTTGGGAGAATTTGGGCAGAAGCAGTTGAGGGCGTATATTCAAAATCATTCGTTTTTGACAATTTTGGCGACATCACAAAGTTTGTTTGATGGAGTCAAACTCTATGATAATCCTTTTTATGGTTTCTTCTATTCACATACATTAAATGAGTTTAAGGTTGATGATGCTGTAGATTTGTTGAATCACATTGCTAAGTTAGAAGGGAATACCGATTTATCATCTTTTATTCAAACTCCAACCGGGCGCGATCGCATAAAAGTTGTGCATTACCTTTCTGGTGGCAGTCCTCGCGTATATATTGTTTTTTCGGCTTTTCTGATGACTCCTGAATCACTAGATAAATTGGTGGAACCGTTCATGGAAATGCTGGATAGTCTCACGCCATACTATCAGGATCGGATGAAGTATATTTCAAATCAGCAACGAAAGATTGTTGACTTTTTATGCGATCGAGGTGGTGCTGCACCAGTGAAAGAAATTGCTAAATACTGTTTTATTACTCACCAAACAGTGTCTAGTCAACTTAAAGATTTGTCGGAAAAAGGTTATGTCAAAAAAGAAGAGATTGGACGGGAATCGTGGTATGAATTGCGGGAACCTTTGATGCGTTTTTGTCTGGAGGTGAAGAAGCAGCGCAATCAACCGATTCGATTAATTGTGGATTTTATTCGGGTTTGGTATACGCGGGAAGAGTTGCAGCAGCGATTGGGATTGAGGATGGCGGATGTTGATTTTGCGGAGAAAGAAGGTCATTTTATGTATCGGCGAAATTTGGAACCGATTCCACTTGATGCTGTGATGGATCGAGAATATCATATGCGAGCGCTGGAGGCAAAAGATGAGGAAGATCCGCGTCTGAAGGCTTATTATGATGAAATTGAATATTGTCGGGAACAGAAAGATGATGTTTCGGCTTTAGCCTATGCGGAGAAGTTGGTAGCAAGTCGCGGTGAGGCAAAGGATTGGTCGGAAAATGGACATTGTTTGAATAGGCTTAAACGCCACGATGAAGCTTTGGAGTGTTTAGAAAAAGCTATTGAAATTGATTCCAATTATACGAGGGCTTGGGCTAATAAAGGTGATGTACTCAAAAATCTTAAACGCTATGAAGAAGCCTTAGTATCTTTCGATAAGGCGATCGCACTTGATCCCAGTAATAAGTGGGCTTGGGCTTGGGCTATGCGAAGTAATGTACTCAACAACCTCAGACGCGATGAAGAAGCCTTAGTATCTTGCGATCGCGCGATCGAAATTGATGCCAATTATCAGTCGGCTTGGTATATGCGAGGTAATGAACTTAACAACCTCAAACGTTATGAAGAAGCTTTAGTATCTTTCGATCGCGCGATCGAACTTGATGCCAATTATCAGTGGAATTTGTCTTTGCGAGGTAGTGTACTCAACAACCTCAAACGTTATGAAGAAGCCTTAGTATCTTACGATCGCGCGATCGAACTTGATCCCAATCATCAGTGGGCTTGGGTTTATCGAGGCGATGTACTCTACAACCTCAAACGCTATGATGAAGCCTTAGCATCTTACGATCGGGCGATAGAAATTAATGCCAATGATCAGTGGGCTTCGATTAAGCGAGGTATTTTACTAAACAACCTTAAACGCCATGAAGAAGCCTTAAAATCCTTTGATAAAGCTATTGAAATTGACTCCAATTCTTTTTCTGAGTGGTATTGGCTTATTCGAGGCGATGTACTCAACCACCTCAAACGCTATGATGAAGCCTTAGCATCTTATGAAGAAGCTTTAATATCTTGTGATAAGGCGATCGAACTTGGTAAGGAAGGTTCATCAGTCTTTTTCAACCGCGCCATTGCCATTCTCGGATTGAATCGTTGGGATGAAGGCATCGTCGCCTTAGACAACGCATTTCAACGCATTGAATCAGAGGACGAAGCTATTCCCGAAGATGCCGAGTTAATTATCAGCAACCTATTCACCACAAACGATACAGCTATATCTCAAACTCGCATCACCAGCCTAATTGCAGTTTACGAAAAACACAAATATCTCTCAGTCTTAGGACAGGCAATTGTGCGAAACATCCCCGCGCTAATGTCGGAAATGGTCAGCGACAAAGCCGCCCGCACTTGGTTAGAATTGTGGCAAGAACCAACCAGTAACTACGAACAATTCCAAATTCCCATGCGCCTGCTGAATGCGGCTGTCCGCTATAAGGAAACCAAGGGCGACAGACGAGTTTTGCTAGAACTTCCCATTGAAGAACGCAATTTATTAGAACCATTGGTGTTGGGAAAGGTAGAATAAGAGTACATAGGATTTAGGGACTTCGACAAAGAAACCGGGTTTTTATCAAATCTTCGAGTACGAACCAAGTATTATCGTAAAAACCCGGTTTCTCGGCCCCATGCACTCCGACAAAGAAACCGGGTTTTTATCGAATTTGCGGGCTGTAACGAAGTATTATCGTAAAAAACCCGATTTCTCGGCCGCCATATCTTAGACTATGCAAAATCCCCGTCAAATAGCCTTTCTCGCACTCCGCGAAGTCCACCGTCGCGGTGCATTCGCAGACGCCGCCCTCGATCGCACTTTTCGCAATTCCCAACTCAACGACCTCGATCGCCGTTTAGTCACAGAATTAGTCTATGGTAGCGTCAGGAGAATGCGATCGATCGACTTCATCATCGACAAACTAGCCACCAAAAAAGCCTCCCAACAACCGCCAGATCTACGTACAATCCTACATTTAGGCCTATATCAACTCCAATATCTCAACCACATTCCCCCCTCCGCCGCCGTCAACACCACCGTTCAACTAGCAAAAGAAAACAAATTATCAGGACTCAGCAGTTTTGTCAACGGCTTGCTGCGGCAATATATCCGTTTAACCGAAACCGACTTAAACCCATTAACAGTTACTAACTATAAATCATCAGTCCAACGCCTCGGAATTCTCCACAGCTTCCCCGACTGGCTAGTAGAATTGTGGAACGAACAAATAGGCGAAACTGAAACAGAACAACTCTGCGAATGGTTCAATCAATCTCCCACAATTGACCTGAGAATCAATCCCTTAAAAAGCTCGATCGCCCAAATCGAGACCGCCTTCCAAGCCCAGAACATCTCAACCAGCAGAATCCCCCATTTACCCCAAGCATTAAGACTAAATGGCAGCACCGGCGCAATTCAAAATCTCCCCGGATATAGCGAAGGTTGGTGGACAATTCAAGATAGTAGCGCTCAATTAGTCACCCATTTACTCGATCCGCAACCGGGGGAAACCATCATCGATGCCTGCGCTGCACCGGGAGGGAAAACCACCCACAGCGCTGAATTAATGCAGGATACAGGTACTATTTACGCCTGCGACAAAACCGCTAGCCGACTCAAAAAACTTGCTGAAAATGCCGATCGACTCCAGATGAAATCTATTAAAATTCATACCGGAGACAGCCGCCACTTCCCAGAATTTATCAACCTAGCAGACAGAGTATTATTAGACGCACCTTGTTCCGGCCTCGGAACCCTCCACCGCCGCGCCGACGCCCGCTGGCGACACACTCCCGAAAATATTCAACAACAATCGCAACTGCAATCGGAATTACTAGCAAATGCAGCGACATTTGTCAAGTCCGGCGGCGTCTTAGTTTACGCAACTTGCACGATTCATCCTTTGGAAAATGAACAGGTTGTGCGATCGTTCTTAGATAGCAATCCTGACTGGCAAATCGAACCGCCAACCATTGATTTACCAGTCCAGCCATCACCAGAAGGATGGGTCAAAGTTTGGCCGCACAAGCATCAAATGGATGGCTTTTTTATGGTGCGGCTGAAACGAGATTAAATTGCGATCGGATTGAAGTCCGCAAATACATCTGCGTTAATCCGTGTTAATCTGCCATAATCTGCGGTTAAAAATTCCCAATTCCAATTCTTGCAATCAATCCAATGTACATTTAAATTGTTGGTTGGGTGGGGGCAGGTTTATTTCAATTGTTGGTACTCATTAAGGATTATTGGTGAACCTGCCCCTACACATCGCAATTGCTTGTAATTATTGCTTAATATCTCGGTTCTTGATAACGCTCTGGTTCTTGATAAGCTGGTTCTTGATAAGCCGGCTCTTTGTAAGCTGGTTCTTGGTAAGCTGGTTCTTGATAAGCTGGTTCGCGATGCTTCGGTTCGGGATTGGGATTGTAAGGGACGATCGCACCATCGTCATTCATAATCATCCCTCGAATAATCTCCTTCGGTTCGACGGGTTTCGCCTTAATACTGCCTTTGCGGCCCTCCAACTTAGGCAACTTGGGAAACTCCTGCACCGGCATTCCCTTCACAGCTTTACTCATAAAATCGCGCCAATTGTAAGCAGCAGTACCGCTAGTTCCCCCCGTCGGATAATTGTCATCATTCCCTAACCAAACCCCAGTTACTACCTGCGGAATGTAACCGATAAACCACAAATCCCGCACCTTTTCCGAAGTGCCAGTTTTACCAGCCACAGCCCGATCGCCCAAAGAAGCAGGCCCGCCCGTACCACCAGTCACCACACCCTCCAACATCCAAGTAGTAATTGCCGCACTATCCTTATCCAAAACCCGCTTCGGTTTAAAATCAGCCTTATAAATCACATCTCCCCGCTGATCGATCACCTTAGTAATTCCGTGGGCTTCAATAAAATTACCTTCCGACGCTAAAGTACCGTAAGCATTAGTTAATTCCAGCAAATTAACCTCAGACGAGCCCAAAGCTAGGGAATAAATCGGACTTAATTTAGACTTAATTCCCATATCGTGGGCTAATTTAATCGCCGGTTCAAACCCGACATCCATCAACACTCTGACAGCTACGACATTTACCGAACTCGTCAAAGCATCAGAGATCGATCGCCAACCGCTAAACTTTTTCCCGTAATTATTCGGTTGATAGCCGTCGATAATAATTGGCGCATCTTCATAGCTGTCGTAAGGCGAAAAACCCGCCCCCATAGCCGCCGCATAAACCAACCCCTTAAAAGTCGATCCGGGCTGCCGCAAAGCCTGCGTAGCCCGATTAAACTGACTGTCTTTAAAACTTCCGCCACCTACCAGGGCCTTAACTTCCCCAGTTTTAGCTTCTATTGAAACCAAAGCCGCCTGTTCAAAACCCTGACGGCGGCCATCAACATCGATCGCATCTTTAATAACTTGTTCCGCTATTTTCTGCCACTTCAAATCCACCGTCGTCTCGACAGTCAAGCCGCCCGATTCCAAAGCATCCTTAGAAACATAGCGCGGCAATTCCTTGCGAATGTAACTAGCAAAATAAGGCGCGACTACTTTAAATCGCTTCGGTTGACTTTGTTTCACTTTTATCGGTTCCGCCTGGGCTTCCTTCGCCTGAGCCTCTGTAATTACCTTCGCTTCCTGCATTTGTTGCAGCACAATATTGCGACGTTGCTTAGCAATATCCGGATTAACTAAAGGCGAATATTCGCTCGGGGCAGGCGGCAAACCCGCCAAAGTTGCCATCTCTGCCAAAGTTAATTTATCGACGGGTTTGCTAAAGAAAACCCAAGCCGCATCCGCCACTCCGTAAGCATCTGAACCCAAATAAACCAGATTTAAATATCTTTCTAAGACTTGTTCTTTAGTCAACTCCCGCTCTATTTTTTGAGCTAAAAGAGCTTCCCGAACCTTCCGCTTAAGGCTTCTTTCCTGATTGAGAAAAACCACGCGGGCCAATTGTTGGGTAATTGTACTGCCGCCCTGCACCAAATCTCTGGCTATCACATTAGAAGCGATCGATCGCACAATACCTTGATAATCCACCCCGCGATGTTCGTAAAAACGGCGGTCTTCTATCGCAATAAAAGCTTTAGTCAACAGTTCGGGAATTTCCTTAAGTTTCAGCTTATCTCTAGTTGCCGGCCCCGACTGCAACAAAATCGTATTGTCAGCCGCCTTAATTGTCAGCGTCCCGTCGCGGTTAAAAGCCGACAAATCGTTAACATCCGGCAAACCTTTGTCTAAGGTGTATAAAATCCACAAACCGTAGATTAAAGCGCCACTTCCTATACTGAGAACACCTAAACCTATCCAAAATTTAGGGCGCCTGGAGAGCCGTTTTTTAGTATTTTTCTGCGGTGCGCTATCTTCCGGCGGTACAATACTTTCCTGTAGTTCGGTATTTATTTGCAGTTCGGTATTTAGCGGTGCGCTATTTTCCTGTACTTCGGTATTTATTTGCAGTTTGGTGTTCGGCGGTGCAATACTTTCCTGTAGTTCGGTATTTATTTGCAGTTCGGTATTCGGCGGTGCGCTATTTTCCTGTAGTTCGGTATTTATTTGCAGTTCGGTATTTGGCGGTGCGCTATTTTCCGGCAACTCGCTACTATGAGATTGTTCTGGTAATTTATTTCCCAGCAAACTCAAGCCCGGCCCCAACAATCTCTTGCCTTTTTCTTGCAAGCTGCTAACTTGAGGTTCAATTTCCAACCAAACGATTAAGCGCCTCAATCCTTCCCAATCGCGCTTGACTATGGGAAATTCATCCTGTTCTGAGTAGGAATATTCTGATGCTAATTCTGACTCTTCTGGAGGTTCAGCATCTTCTGATATCACATACTCCGATCGCTCACCAGTTATCCGCCCCGACAATTCAGGCGGGGATTGCGATGAGTTTAGCCCGGTGCTATTGGCAGCATTTGGCGATTCTAGATCGGAATTATCGCCTACTCCCTTAGTGACTTTACTCAATTTATCCTTGATATTTGAGAAAAATTCTGACACGTTCAGACCTTCAAACCTCATCAATTTAAATTAAAAATTAAAAATTAAAAAGGCTAACCCCCTTCAATTTTTAATTTTTAATTTGACATTTTTTCTTCAAGAAAACTGTGCATAATCTTGAGTTGTTTATTTTTGGTTAAAAATATTTAACTCAAAATTGCCAACTCAAAATTTTTCTCAACCAGCATGGCCCAGTGCCAAACCCGCTACCAGCATACCCAGTACCAGGAAAGGCTGAGCACTTGCCTGATATTTAACATCATTTTCCAGGGGATTACGCAAAAAGTACATATCCTGAAAAGTGATTTGGGGAACGATCAACAGCAGGAGAATGACAGCGTAAAGGTTTTGGTGAATGCCGATCAGGTAGCCTGCAATGCCTGCTTGAAATATGTCGATCATCAACACGCAAATCCAGGCTGCGGTGCCGATGCCAAACATCACTGGCAAAGATTTTAACCCTAATTGGCGATCGCCCTCGACACTTTTGAAATCATTTACGATCGCAATTCCCAGTCCTGCCAAACTGTAAAACAGCGTCAAAACCATAATGGTGGGATCTAGTGTACCAAACAAAGCTTGACCTGCCCACCAAGGCAGAGCAATGTAGCTAGCACCTAGGGCATAATTTCCCAACCAGCCATTCTGCTTGAGTTTCAGCGGTGGTGCAGAGTAGATGTAAGCCAAAAATGCACCGCCGAGAGTCAAAACAGTCATGATGGGGAATTCATGACCCGCCCACAAGTCTAGAGCATAGGCTACCGCAATGCCTGCGGCTAATAATACCAAAATTTGGGTAACTACTTGGGGAATCGAGATGATACCGGAGGGAATCGGGCGGTAGGGTTCGTTAATGGCGTCGATGTCGCGATCGTAAAAATCGTTCAAAGTTTGAGTGTAGCCAGCCAGCAAAGGCCCTGACATCAACATACAAGCGGAGGCGATCGCAAAATTCTCTAAATTCCAAACATAGTTTCCCGAAGAAGCCGCCCCGCACACCACGCCCCACATCAGGGGAATCCAGGTAATCGGTTTCATCAGTTGCAAGCGAATCTTCCAGATGGAAGTTTCCCCGCTAGCAGCCCCTTTCATACCCAACATTTGCCGAGTTTTGGCACTGCGGCTGTCTGCTTGAGGACTGTCTGCTGCGGTTTCTGGGGGAGTTTGGGATGGAGGAGAGTCAGACATAAGTGTGATTTTAGGGGTAATCTGCTGTTGTGTCGTTTTGCATTTTAATAATTCTGTAGAATAGCACCAATATTCCAAGCATTGTCTAGTCCACAATTTTTTAGATCCCTGACTTGGGAGAAGTTGTCGGAAATCTGGGTATTATATTTTTTGATATGGGATTAATTACGATCTGGCGATCGGGTTTTCAGACGATGCTACTTTGAGATTATTTCATCGGGCAAAAAGTTGGAATCTAGAACCTCAGTAGAAGTATAAACGGACAATTGCGGAAACGTCTCTATCGACAACCCAGTTTCAGCACTTGCTTGTTCTACTGCATCCGCATAACATTCAGCTAACACCTCTTCCAGATATGGTCTTAGACTGGGGGAATCTTTCACAGCTTTGCGAATACGTCTACGGTGTTCAGCAATGCTAGCTTTCCAACTACCGCTTCTGCGATCGGGTTGAAATTGCCACTTCAGCAAGTGCAGGATAATTACCACAAGATTACTTTCCAAACTCCTGCGTTCACTTCGGCCCATGTCTTCTATTTCTTCAATCAAGTTTTCCCAATCGATATTTGAGTAGTCGCGAGCCCGCAACTTTTCCACAGTGGTTTCAATCCATCTGAGGTAATCGGTATCATACAATTTATGTCGGTCAACTTCTAATTTTGTTGTCATAAGCTGTTCCTAATTCAACAATTTGGACACTTTCATTGCTGACGCATGGGGAGCAAGAAACCCGGTTTCTACGATTTTTGGGTCGAGTCACGAGAAATCTAGTCAGAAACCGGGTTTCTGAGGTCTGCGTGCATCAAACAATGAGTGGGGTGGGCTTCTCGCCCGCCCTCAAAATAAAAATTAAATCCACAACAGCTTAACAACTACCAATTAACAAATCAACAAATATGGCGGTAGGAATCAAAAGGCAGTCCCGTCCGCCGCTTGACATCAACAACTGATTTGTACGCGCCTTTGCTTTGCCTTTCTCTAACTATTTTTTCAGCCACAACCCCATCTAAACCGCTTTCGATCAACTCTGACGGCGAAAGAATGTTTAACCGCTTCCAAGTAAACTGCGATTCTTTTTGATAATTGTAGCTAAAGCAAATCATCGGGGCGATGCGTCTGACGTGACTTTCGGGAACTCCGGCGATTTCCGATAACTCTTCGGCGTGGGTAAAAAGGTAGCCTTCGTTTTGCAAAGATTCAATATCGTTAGCGTAGACGATCGGCAAACCCAAGATTCTGACCATATCATCTTTGGTACACTCGTTAATATCTATTTTGCCGCGCACGTTGGCTAGTTCTTCGGCATTTGTCGCAGTTGCAGGAACCAGCAAGCCTCTGGGTGCGGTTTTGATCAGATAGCGCTTTTTCAAAGCAAAGGCTGTGACAATTTGAGCTATCCAAACGAGGGTGCCGAAATTAGCTGAAGAAGATAGCGCTAGTGCTGCTAAAGTAAAGCAAACACCCCATCCCATCCAACTGCGAATATTTGTTTTTTGCCCTGCATAGACGATCGCCAATCCGCCAAAATACGGAATAAAAGAATACCACACCCAATTTGGAGTTTGACGCAGCCAGTATAACTCTTGAGACACTTTAGTTCTATCCTCGCTCGACTTTAGATTTCAATACGGTTCACTTAAAAATGTTTCTTCCCCGGAGATCCCCCTAAATCCCCCTTAAGAAGGGGGACGAAAGAGAATATCTTGTCCCCCCCCTTTGTAAGGGGGGTTAGGGGGGATCTCCGGGCTTAACTGAAGCGTATTGGTTTATATTTGACTCTTGTGTAAATCCCAGCCTTTTGATAGTGGCTTCCCTTCTTCCTTCTTCCTTCTTCCTTCTTCCTTCTTAACTACAATTCCCGCAGCAGTTTTTGGCGTTTTTCTTCATATTCTTCGGCGGTAATTGCGCCCATATCGTAAAGTCCTTTCAATTCTGCGATCGCCCCTGTGACATCTTTTGCTCCTCTGAGGGCATACCCAGACGGCAACATTCCGCCATTGTACTGTGCATTAAAAGCTGGTTCCGACATCAGCAGCAGCCCGATGAAATCGAAAAATGCGATCAGTGAGGGAATTAATGTCCACGAAAAGAGCAAATAGAATACTCCTGCTACATTGTTGCCCAAATAAAATTTGTGACCTCCGAAACCTCCGATAAAGAAAGCTAACACAACTGCTACGGTTTTATCTTTTACCATTTTTCCCTTTCCCCAGTTTTTTATTTTAACGAACGCGATAGACAACGAATGCGATCGAGGCAAGCAATATTACTAATTCTAATTTTTACTCATTTATTTGGGTTTTTGCGAAACTTGGACATCGCAAAATACAGCAGAACTATACCGGCTTGAGCCTGTAGAATGACTGAGTAGCCTCTCAAGAAATAATTGAGTTCGCTACCGGAATTGACAGAAAATATTAAAATGCCTAGGGCTGCGTAGGGTGCGAAACGCATCCAACTTGGCGTTCTCTCTAACTTGTGGCTGTTGAAATTGCTCATTGGTTTGAAACCTCATCCTTACTTAAATTTAACATAAAAATTAGCAGAATGGTCACGCTCGGTTGGGTGCGATCGCCCGGGCTAACCTGACATCGATCGACCTACAAGATATTACTTCCATCTTAAAACAAGTTTTTCCGTTAAAGTCAGCGACCGGGCGATCGCCAAATTCCACCTCAGCAGACAATGCCGATAGATGTCACAAAAGCCCGGTTTATTCACAATTATTAACAACCGCCCGAATTAACCCGCGCTGCCGCCCAAAAGAAACAGACTCAAGAGAGTTCCGCTATTCCAAAGACTGTGGAGAAGCATGGGGGCGAGGAGATTGCGCGATCGCGTGTACACAAACCCCAACACCGCGCCCAAAGTCGCCAAAGGCAGAATCTCAGAGACACTCAAGTGAGCCACCGCAAACAAAAAAGCCGAAGCTGCGATCGCCCCGGAAACAGGCAAATAGCGAGTCAGAGAAGGCAGTAGAAAGCCCCGAAACACAATTTCCTCAAAAACCGGAGCGGCGATCGCAGCAGTGCCGAAAAATACCGCCAGAGCCACGTTATCCCTACCTTCAAGGACGATCGGCAAAATCGGATTGCTGCCGCCTTGTCCCTGCCATAATTGTTGATTGATCAGCGACACCACAACCACCAAAGGCAAAGCCACAAAATAGCCGCCAAACCCCCACAAAAACCAATTTCCCCGCCAATCTATCCGAAACCAACCATCAGGTAAAGGTAGAAAAGACTTGACCGAAAAATACAGTACCGAAAGCCCGCCAGCCGACAGCAACAAATAAGTAGCAAAGATATAAAAAGCCTTTTCGCGCCCGTCAAAAGTAGCAGGGTTCAGTTTAAGAACAGCTAGAGAAACTGGCAGCAAAAAATAGGGAATCAAGATTTGCCCGACAAAGAAAAAGCCGACCACCAGCACCTGCCAAACAATCTCGCCATCCCAAGGCACATCCCAAGTCAAGCTGGCATTGCGCGCCAACAGCGGCCCCGAACCTGCCTTATCTAACTGCTGGCGCTGCAACAGCCACTGCACGCTCAAACCAACCAGCAAAACCGTGCCGATAC
Organism: Microcoleus sp. PH2017_05_CCC_O_A; assembly: GCF_020738785.1. Taxonomy (NCBI): domain Bacteria; kingdom Bacillati; phylum Cyanobacteriota; class Cyanophyceae; order Oscillatoriales; family Microcoleaceae; genus Microcoleus; species Microcoleus sp. PH2017_05_CCC_O_A. The sequence continues at coordinate 13,473 of NZ_JAEQCB010000069.1, forward strand.
AAAGAGATATAGCCGGAACGCCAACAACAATTGCCAACTTTTCTATAGCTTGCTCAGCCGTTACTTGCTCTGCTGCTTGCAGCGCCACCAGCTCTTTAGAACGTTCTTGCAGCTTGTAAAGTTGTGCTAGAGCGCGATAGCGAAACCACCCATCCAAAGACTTTTGAATGCGCGGCTCAGCATCCGGCAAAAGTTGAGGCGGATTGCTCCAAATTCCCGTTAAAACCTGAGCAGTTACCACGGAAGGATCGGCATCAATTTCAGTTTTGTACCGCGTAACTAAACCCTGCCAAGTTTGGATCGCCTCCTTCGTTTTGCCGCTGCTTGCCTGCAAAACTCCCAATCGCAAGTCAAGTTCGTTTAGCAGCGCTGACTGTTGGCTTGTCAACTCTTGCACAGCCTTTTGTTGTGCCGATTTGAGAGCAGAATTTTCCGACTTTGAGACGAGAGTCGGCGGAATTTGTTTGAATTGTGCTTGAGTTGTTTCGAGAGTTTTTTGAGTCGAATCTCGCGCGTCTTTATACTGCGTTAAAGCCGTATTTAGAGGATCGGAACCGATAATATTGTTGCGCGCCGAACTTAAATTAGCACCCTGATTATTTTCTCCTTGCCACTCCGAGGCGTGCAGCAGCAAATTTGTCTGATAGAGTTCCAGCCGGCTTTGGATTTGGGGTTCACTCCAACTAGCAAGTAAAGATAAACCGACCAGAGCGATCGCGATCGCCGTTAAAATACCTAAAATTATCCGCTTCAGTGTCATTCCTGGTTTTCCGTCCCGCGCAAATCTGTGTCTAACTCTTTCCCATCTTTAATCATAGGTCGTTGCAGCCGAGAGTATCCCGCCACCTGGTAAAATTTCACTGGTTAATCTTTTTGACTCGCCTCGCACCCGAAGACTGGGTAAGGTACGCACCAGCACCCACGGACTCAGTAACAGGCTAAATCTAAAATCTAAAATCTAAAATCTAAAATCGAATGACCCGCATTATCTTAGTCCGTCACGGCAAAAGCACATACAATCAAGAACGTCGCATCCAAGGCCGCCTTGATAAATCAATTTTGACAGAAGCAGGCCGCGCCGGCGCAAAGCAAGTAGGCGACATCCTGAGCAGTATCACCTTTGATGCCGCCTATACAAGTCCCCTGCAACGAGCCAAAGAAACAGCCGAAATCATCCTGTCGCGCTTGACAAATCCGCCACAACTCCAGCCAACTGATAAATTGATGGAAATCGATTTGCCATTGTGGGAAGGAATGCTGCGTCAAGAGGCGATCGACCAATTCCCCGAAGCATATCAGCAATGGCAACAACATCCCGACAAATTTTCCATGAAAATCCCCTCCCCCGAAGGAGAAATCGAACACTTTCCGGTACTAGCCGTTTTTGCTAGCGCCCGCAAGTTTTGGAAAGAACTTTTATCACGCCACACTTCTGGCACAATTCTAGTAGTAGGTCACAACGGAATCAACCGCGCCCTAATCGCCACAGCTTCAGAAATCGCCCCAGATTACTATCAATCAATTCAACAATCAAATTGCGGAATTAGTGTCATCAATTTGGGATCTGCCGATGAACAAACAGAGTCCAACAATAAAATTGCTGTTCAATTAGAATCGCTGAATTTAACCGCCCATACCGGAGAAATCTTCCCCAAACCGAGGGACGGACACAGCGGCCCGCGCTTGTTGCTAGTGCGTCACGGCGAAACAGACTGGAATAGAGCAGGTAAATTTCAAGGACAAATAGACGTACCACTCAACGACAACGGCCGCGAACAAGCTCGACAAGCCGCAGAATTTCTTAAGGATGTAAAATTAGATTTTGCCATCAGCAGTTCCATGCTGCGCCCGAAAGAAACTGCCGAAATTATTCTCAAATATCACGGCGATTTGCAACTCGAACTCCGCGACGAATTGCGCGAAATTAGCCACGGACTTTGGGAAGGAAAATTTGAATCAGAAATAGAAGCATCCTATCCAGGTTTGCTCGAAGAATGGAAAATATCTCCCGAAAAAGTGCAAATGCCAGAAGGAGAAAATTTAGAGCAAGTTTGGACAAGGGCGATCGCAGCGTGGCGAGAAATTGTAAAATCAGTTAGCGGTACAGGAATTGTAGTTGCCCACGATGCCGTCAACAAAGCCCTTCTCTGCCACCTATTCAACTTAGAACCCGAACATTTCTGGAAATTCAAACAAGGAAACGGCGCGGTTAGCGTGATTGATTATCCCCACGGCCCCGATGGTTTGCCCGTATTGCAGGCGATGAATATCACAACTCATTTAAGTGGCGGTGTTTTCGATCAAACAGCAGCCGGAGCACTGTAATTTTTGAGGTGTTAACTTAAGTCTAAAATCCTTGATAAATCTCGCTGTTAGCGTAGTCTCGATCCCCCCTAACCCCCCTTCTTAAGGGGGGGGACAAGAGCCTTATCAAAGTCCTCAGACTATCCGGGGGCTGCAAGAGTGCTTCCGGTTCCCCCCTTCTTAAGGGGGAGTAGGCAGGGTGGTTTTATAGTCATCATAGAAATAGGTACGTAGTTGGGCTTCAGCCCTCTTTAGACGTATTTATAAAGAGGGCCCAAGCCCAACTACGTACCTTGATTAATATGACAGTTGCGTCTAATACGCCACCCGACGTTTGAGCGATGCTTTCAGTAGTTTCAGATTTATTTTTCGGACAATAAAACCGCCCTGCTTCTTAAGAGGGAGTAGGGGGCAAGAATGCGGGGGGATCGAAGGCCTAATTATCAAACAGTAGATTGATAGCACGTTTAAAGCTTAAGTTAACACGAATACCAATACCCTCCCCCACGCTTCGCCGGACAAAAGTCTGAATTTTAATAGCAACCACGAAACATCAATTGCAGAAACCCTTGCCTTTCTTCCCTCTTGCTTCGCGTCCTTAGCGTCTTCGCGGTTCGTTCTTCCCTCTTCCTTCTTCCCTCTTCCCTCTTCCCTCTTCCCTCTTCCTTCTTCCTTCTTCCTTCTTCCCTCTTCCTTCTATATGAATCGCGAACTGCTACAAAACATAAGAGTAATCGATCCAATTTCAAAGATCGATCGCACCGCTGACATTCTAATTACCGAAAATCAGATCGCAGCAATCCAAGAAAACATCACCGAAATTCCCGCCGACACAGAAGTCCGGGATTGCCGAGGCCTAATTTTAGGGCCAGGATTAGCCGATATCTACAGTCATAGCGGAGAACCGGGTTTTGAGGAACGAGAAACCCTAGAATCCTTAATGCAGGCGGCGGCGGCTGGCGGTTTTACCCGCCTAGCAATTTTGCCCGATACATCCCCACCTGTGGACAACTTGGCCGGTTTAGCCTTGTTGCAACAACACATCCGCAATTTATCGCCCTCCCTACCCCGCTTGTATTTTTGGGGCGCGCTGACAGCGGGCGTTAAAGGGCAGCAGATGGCCGAGTTGGGGGAGCTGGCCTCCTCTCCAATAGTAGGGTTTGCGGACGGTTTCCCGCTGTCTAATCCGGCTCTGGTGAGGCGTTTGCTTGAGTATATCCAGCCCTTGCATAAGTCGATCGCCTTGTGGCCGTGCGATCGCACTTTAGCCGGAAATGGCGCCGCGCGGGAAGGTGCAGTCTCCGTGCGCTTGGGTTTACCAGGAATTCCCGCAAGTGCAGAAACATCGGCTTTGGCGGCAATCCTGGAGTTAGTGGCATCTGGGGGAACAAGAGTGCACATCATGCGCGTTTCAACCGCCCGAAGCGTGGAATTGATTCGAGATGCCAAAGCGCGGGATTTACCGGTGACTGCGAGTGTAACTTGGATGCACTTGCTGTTAAATGTCGGCGCAATCTCAGGAAACTCTCAAGATTCCGCTGGCAAAAATGCTCTAACTGCTTCGGTTCCCTACGATCCGAATTTACACCTCGAACCGCCGTTAGGCAATCTGAGCGACCAATTAGCCTTAATTCAAGCTGTGAAAGATGGGGTGATTGATGCGATCGCGATCGACCACAATCCGCGTACTTACGAAGAAAAAACCGTGGCTTTTGCGGATAGTCCCCCAGGGGCGATCGGCTTGGAATTAGCGCTACCTCTGTTATGGCACGGACTCGTAGAAACTGGTGAATTTTCCGCTTTAGAACTGTGGCGAGTGTTGAGTACAGGCCCCGCCGTTTGTCTCGGTCAAACCCCCGCGAAGGTGGCGCTGGGAGCCTCTGCTGAGCTGATTTTGTTCGACCCGCTCATGACTTGGACGGTTGAAGGGCGCAGTCTGAAATCGCGATCGGCAAACACACCTTGGTTGGGACAGCAAATAGCCGGAAAAGTTCTACAAACTTGGGTTTAAGGGCAATACGCTTGGCTTAGGATTTGTCCTTCGAGAGGAACGAAGCAATCGAGCGTATCTGTTTTTCACTCTCATTTTGCCGATCGGACTTTATAATCCCAAGCGTATTGGGATTTAAAGACTAAACTCCGAACGATCAAACCGCATTTGATAGGACTAATAAACAATCAAAAAAAATCCGACTTACCCTCAGTTAATAGTGACTGCATTTCCTGAGAACGTTTCAGGTAATTCTGTGCTACGCGATCGAGCGGATTTTTGCGAACGCACTCAGCAAACAGTTGTGCCGCTTCCTTATGTTTGCTCGCACTATAGTTCCACAAAGCCTCTATAAATATATTAAAAGTTGCTAACTTGCCATCTTTAACTTCCGGCGGATCGGCATCAAATACTTCATGAATCGTCACCAACTCAGATTTGCCTTTAACTCTAACTCGACCAATATTTCTGATTGCATATTTTTGGTATTCACTTACATTTAACTGTAAAAAAGTATTGTTAGTAATTAACATCGATACCCCGTAACTTTTCGTCATCGTTTCCACGCGGGAAGCTAAATTCACCGCATCGCTAATCACCGTACTATCCATCCTCGTTGTTCCCCCAACAGTTCCCAGCATCAGGTTGCCCGTATTGATACCGATCCCAATTTTAATCGGTGCAAAGCCCTCATTAACGCGGTGTTGATTGTAATCGTCGAGACGGTGTAGCATAGAAATTCCAGCATTCACAGCATCGCTGGCACTGTGACCGAACAAAGCCATAATTGCATCGCCAATGTATTTATCAATAAAACCGTTATTTTCAATAATCGTTGGCTCCATGCGGCTCAAATAAGAATTAATAAACTTGAAATTTTCCTGAGGAGTCATTCCCTCAGAAAGAGTCGTAAAATCCCGAATATCAGAAAACAAGACAGACATTTCCTTTTCCACGCTGTCGCCGAGTTTGATATCAACCAAGCTTTCACGGCTTAGTAGCGAGACAAATTCATTCGGCACAAACCGTCTGGCAGCCTTAGTTAATTGTGATTGCAGTTCCAAGGCTATTTCTAACCTCTCATTCACTTTTCGCAGTTCGGCATTTTGTGCTGCTAGTTTTTTATCCTGACTGTAGCTGTGAACGGCTTCTGTCACGGTCAATTTCAAGTCTTCAGTTTGCCAAGGCTTGCCGATATAGCGGTAGAGTTTCGCGTGCTTAATCGCACTTCCCACAGCTTCAATTGTCGCCTGCCCTGTTAGCATCACCTTGAGAGTTTTGGGAGAAATTTCATGAACCCGCCTCAATAATTCATCTCCTTTCATATCAGGCATCACGTAGTCGGAGATAATTAAAGGAATCTCTTCTCCGTCTTCCATAAGTTCGGCAACTAACTCTAGAGCATCCTCACCTCCTTCCGCAATTTCAATCCGGTAAGTATTGCCTAAAGCATCTTTTAATTCAGCTTTGAGGCTTTTCAGAACCGTAGTTTCGTCATCGACGCAAATAATCACTTGTTTGCTCATAGCGATAAAGCCGTTTTAATGGTTTCAATTAACTCTTCTTCCGACCAAGGTTTGTGCAAGCAACGGTGCAAATCAGCTTCGTCAAATGCTCTTTGAACAGCATCTTCATCTGCTTGACCTGTCAGCATCACTTTAACTATATTCGGAAATTTTTGATGAACGCGAATTAGGAATTCATCTCCTTTCATTCCCGGCATCAACCAATCAGAAACAATCAAGATGATCGCTGTATCATCATCATTAAATTCATCTATCAATTCTAAAGCATCGGCGGGATTTTCCGCTAATTCATAAACGTAGGTATTGCCAAAGGCTGATTTGAGTTGAGTTTTGAGACTTTTCAAAACTACTTTTTCGTCGTCAACGCACAGGATAACAGGTTTAGACATACTTTTTTATTCTCAGCCGTTCTTTGTTTGCCATTGAGTGTATCCTCTAGTTTGTTGGGCAGGCACTGTCCCCAAAAAAACGCATAACGCAAGTTGCAGAAGCGATAAGAGCAATGCCTACCCTCAAAGAGGTTATCCGGGATTGACGGGTATAGAAACGGTAAAAGTCGTTTTGCCAGGAACCGATGCAACTTCGATTGTACCGCAATGTTTTTCAATGATTTTTCTGACAATATCAAGCCCTAAACCTGTGCCTTCTCCCGGTGGCTTAGTTGTGAAGAAAGGCTGGAATATTTTCGAGATAACTTCTTCAGGAATTCCCTTACCGCTATCCGTGACAGCCACTTTGACACGATTGCTTTCTTGAAAAACATCCAGAGTTAATGTACCTTTATTATCCATCGCTTGCAGGGCATTGTGGATGAGATTTGTCCACACCTGATTTAGTTGATCGGGGTAGCAGAGTACAGGTTCAATTTCTTGGAAGTTTCGCAATACTTCTACCCCGTGTTTCAAGTTGTTTTGATAAAGGGTAAGTACGGTTTCTATGCCGTCAACTAAATCCGATTGAATCATCACTTCTGAAGAGTCGTGTCGGGCATAATTTTTCAGAGCAAAGACGACTTTTGATGCTCGATCCGTTGCGGTATTAATTGTTTGGGTGCCTCGCTGGATTTCTGTGAGTTTGTAAGCCATGTCTAAGATTAGCTCGCGATCGGGTTTTTGCAACAGAGACATAAAGTCATCCGCTTCATAAATCCCCATATCTACTAAGGTGTCCGCGATATCATCGGCTTCGTCAATATTTTCATCTTCTAGTTGACCGACCAAAGTTCGCTTTAATTTCCTTTCTTCTTTGGCTGTCAAAGTTATATCTTTTTGCAGCGATTGATTTAATAACATGAAGAAGTTATCGGCTTCTTCGGGAGAAAACGATTGAAAAAGTTCGGGCAAGTTGGAGAGGGTTTGTCCCAAGAATTTGCTCATATTTCCGGCACTCGAACGGATCGCACCCAGCGGAGTATTTAGTTCGTGGGCAACTCCCGCTACTAATTGTCCTAAAGCAGCCATTTTTTCTGAATGAACTAACTCTTGTTGGGTGGTTTGTAGGTCTTCTAATGCTGTTCTAAGTTCTTGGGTTCTTTCGGTAACTTGAACTTCGAGAGTGCGGTTGTATTCGGCTACTAATTTTTCGGATTCTTTGCGTTGGGTAATGTCGGTAAAAGCTGCGATTGCATAATTCACCTTTCCTTTGTCATCATAAATTGGCGTTCCCCAAACTTCGAGCGGAATAGTCCTGTTTGGCTGGTGAATTTCTATATCGTCAGCATTGACACTTGCCCCTCGAAAAGCACACACTATCGGGTCTTTTTCTTGAGGGTATATTTCCCCGCTATCGGCGAGATAAATTTGATATACCTCTCCAATTTCAGCAGATTTAATATCGTCAACCATGTCTTTACCAAGCAAGGATTGAGCCCGAGAATTAACGTAGTAGGGTTTACCGCTGGGTTCTGCTACAAATATCCCCACCGGCACGGCTTCTAAAATTTGGTTGAGTCGGCTTTTACTCTCGGATAATTCAGCATTCAAACTTTGCATTTCCTCAAAAGAAAATTGCAGTTGTTGTGCCATAGTTTGAAATGAGTTAGCAAGTTCGCCAACTTCATCATTCCGGTTTATTTCTACAGTTTTTCCCCACTGACCTTTGGTAATATTTTTTGCTGCTTCATTTAAGTGTAAAATTGGTTTTGTCACCCATCTAGCTGTTAGTATACCGACAATTATAGCTGCCGCCAAAGCTGCAATACACAGCAAAACAGTAGTTTTGTTGTTGGTATTAATTTGTTCCAAGAAATCAGATTCGGGAATAATTACTACAATCAGCCAGTTCAAACCTTTGTCATCTTTTATGGGCGTAACTTGCATGAATTGTAGCTGGTCTTTAATCTTTAACCTAAGCTGTTGGTTTTGCTGAATGTTGTTGAGGTTACCAAAATGCTCTTGCAGGTATTTAGTAGTGAGGCTGATGGTGGCGTTTTGGCTGGCAGTTGCCTGAATTCTTTCTGTCTCTTCACCTTTGATTAAATATACTGGATCTTGCGTTGATGTTGTAATTAATTCACCCGATCGCTCAATAATAAACGTTTGACCAGATTTGCCAATTTTTAACTTTTGGAGGAACTCGTTAACTCGCGAAAATAGTAAGTCAGTGCCTAAAATTGCCTGCAACTGCCCCGATTCGTCGTATAACGGTTGCGCCGCTGTAATTCCCAATCCTTTGCTGGTAAAGTCGGCGTAAATTTTGCTCCAAGTTGCCGTTTGTGCTTCGGTTGCTGCTGTGTACCAGGGACGAACTCGCGGGTCAAATTTAGGTTTTACTTTAACTAAGTTCGTTGGTTCGCCGCGGTTGTTAGCAGCATAATAATTCATGTTGCCGTCTGTAAGCTCGGTGCGTTCTTGCAATAAAAAGTTTCCCTCATTAGTGCGCCTCGCGGCAATAAAATCTCCGCCTGGAGTGGCAATATACGTAACGCTTACTGTGTCAAAAGTTTGCAGTTGCTTCCAGAAGTGGCGCTGTATTTGCGGAATGTTTTGCAAGTTGAGATCCCCCAGCTCAAAAGCATTGGCTTTGAATTGATTTAGTTGGTGGGGAAATGCCATGTATGCTTGGATTCTTTCGGAGATGCGATCGCTAATTTCTTCCTGCAATTTGGTAGCAACTTCGTTAACAGCTTGCTGTCCATTGCGAAATGACAAATACCCCACAACTCCGACTGCTGCGAATATTTGCACCACGAATGGAACTACCAGAACTGTTCGCAAAGGGAGGGAGCGAACTGCTTTTACCACTAATCTGCCAGCAGATTTGGTTGGTTGTAAAAATTTGATGTTTGAAGGAGTAGTCATGCTTGGAAAAACTTGTTGCTTAGAAAACACTTTCTGGATTTAATTAGTTGCACCCAACAAGTTATGATTTGTTATCCCAGCACCCTGATTGTGAATTTGGCCTTGCTGTAGTGCACGCAAGCGATTTTTGCTGTATTATAGCAAGCAAATCGTCCGGCAACAGCGATCGCCCCATCTAATACTTCTTGATTGACTTTAGTTACAGGTACTACTGTAGGTGGCCGACATCCACCTTAAAAATTTGGATGCCTACTCGCAAGCATCGCCAGACAGTATTTCCTGTTTCCTCAGTGCTGTCAAAAAAATGATGCTGTAAATACGCAGGCAGTTATCCTGGCGATCGCGCATACAGAAAAAAGCAGACATCCTTTAGATTTGCTATCACGATCGCAGTTTATTTGACAAAACGAATCAAAGGAAAACAACTGTAATTAATTTTACAACCAAATAGAGTGAATATCCGGATTATTTGGGAATTTGTTGCAGTTCCAGTCCTCGACGCAGAACTTCTAGATGTAGGGTGTGGCGTGCATCACCTTACTTGCGGCTATGAGTAGCGTGTAAAATCACTTTTTAGGCTGAGTCCTAAGTTATTAAATTGTAAATACGAGCTGATCGGCAGCTTTGCCCCCGATGGCTCGCAGGAAAAATAAATATATCCTTGCCCCCCCCTAAAGCTACAATTTTTGCTATAAAAACCAGAAAAACGTAATTATGTAAAAGGGAACTTGGGAGCGGATATC
>NZ_JAEQCB010000069.1:23406-53006 GCF_020738785.1 Microcoleus sp. PH2017_05_CCC_O_A
CGATCGCTCTGGGCGTGAAATCTACCTAATACAAAATAATATCGAGACTCGTGCGATGCGTGCAAGTGCGATCGCCAGACTCAAGCAAAAAATTAGCACATCTCATGGTAGAATCCTTTGTAATTGGCGATTTCACGTCGGGAAACACATCCGCCAAGCAAACAACTTCCACCGCCCAAAGCCCCCATAGTTCGATCGATAGTCTCATCGCCAGAGACGATATTTTGATTCACCAAGCCCAAAAAAAGGGCAAATACATGACTGCTGTTGTTCCTTCGTGGAATTCCCCACCAGAAAACCTGACATTAGACATCAACGAAATTCATGTTTGGCGCGTCTCTCTGGCTCAAACGGCGTCTTGCGTGCGGACTTTAGCAGAGACTCTCTCTACCGACGAACAGACAAAAGCAGAGCGTTTTCACTTTCCAAAAGATCGATCGCAATTTATTGTGACTCGCGGTGCGCTGAGAGAAATTCTGAGTCGCTACCTGCACATAAATCCCAGCCATCTAAGCTTTGAATACAACCCCTACGGCAAACCCTCTCTCATCGTCGCCCAAAGTGGAGATACCCTGCGTTTCAATTTGTCTCACTCTCACGAACTTGGGCTAATTGCCATTACCAAAAATCGAGATATTGGCGTCGATATTGAACGAATAAATCCCAACTTTCCCTGTCTAGAGATTGCTGAAAAGTTTTTTTCACCATTAGAAAACACCGTGCTGCGTTCTCTATCCAAAAATCTCCAAAACCACGCTTTTTTTGCCTGCTGGACTCGGAAAGAAGCCTACATCAAAGCAGTCGGAAAAGGATTATCTATTCCCCTGAATGAGTTTGATGTGACCCTCACACCAGGAGAACCCGCAGCACTATTAAATGTTGAACAAAACCCCGAAGAATCATCGAAATGGTCTTTAATTGAATTAATTCCCTGTTCAGATATCGTCGGGGCTGTTGCGGTTGCAGGAGATTGCTCGAAACTTCATTGTTGGCAATGGACAGCGAAGTTTTGAGCTATGATTCGTAGTGAACAATGCGAGTCCTTCTAAAAAGGTTCGCAGTGAGGACTTTAGTCCTTCTTCACCTTCAAAGAGAGGACTGAAGTCCGAAGGATCGAACAGTTATTTAGTGCAATACCTAAATGTTTGACCCAGACTTGGATGTGACGTGCGATCGCAAAGTAGTAATACTTCCCCGGAATATTAATTCAGACTTGCGATCGTAGTTTGCTCACCATCACCTCCTATAATTACTTGTGGGTTCAAGTTTTTTTAAGCCCAGATTTAATGATCTCAATTAACTCCGATTCCAACCAAGGCTTATACAAGCACGAATGAAGGTTTGCTTCCTTTTTTACCCTGGCAATAGCAGCTTCATCAGCTTGACCTGTTAGCATAACTTTCACGATTTTTGGGAATTTTTGGTGGATGCAAATCAGCAGATCGTCCCCCTTCATCCCGGGCATTAACCAATCTGATACAATCACCAGAACTTGAGACTCCTCTTCAGTAAGCTCCTCTAGCATTTCTAGAGCATCCATCGCATTTTCGGCCAGTTCATAAGAATATTCAGTACCAAAAGCTGACTTGAGTTGCACTTTGAGACTCTCCAATACAGCGATTTCATCATCAACACATAAAATTACTGGTTTAGGCATTTTACTCTTTACACTAAAAATTGTGACTTGGGAATTGGAGATTGGAAATTGGGAATTGGGAATTGGGAGAAAAAGAAAGCAGAAACAGCTACCCGTCGATCCGTAATACCAGTTTCAAGAAAGAATGCAAATGTAAGCCCGCGATTCAAACCCTGATAGTCATCAGTCATTCCCAATCTCAAATCTCAAATCTCAAATCTCAAATGGTATGACTTCAGTTTTGTGCTACTAATTCCTCGGTAAATAAACTGTAAACGTGGTTTGTCTGGGAAGTGATTTTACTTCTATTTTACCTTGATGTTTGTCAATTATTTGTTTAACAATATGCAACCCTAAACCACTACCTTCCCCTAAGGATTTTGTTGTAAAAAAAGGCTCAAATATTTTCTCTTGAATATCCAACGGTATACCTTTGCCTGTATCGGCAATAGTAATCTTTATCTGCTCACCTGCCTCAATCGCGTCAATAGTTAAAGTACCTTGATAGTCCATAGCTTGTAAAGCATTGTGGACGATATTTGTCCACACCTGATTGAGTTCGTCAGGATAGCAAAGTACAGGGGGTAGTTCTGGAAGGTTCAGCACTATATTCACTCGATTTTTGATTTGATTGTGATAGAGAGTCAACACCGTTTCGATACCATCACCTATCTTGGCTAAACTCTTATCGCTCGACGGTTGACCTCCTGTGTATTCTTTGAGAGCAAATATTATTTTTGCCGCTCTATCTGCTGCTATTGCTATGGTTTGCATACCTCTTTGCATACCGGATATTTTATAAGCACTATCTAAGATATACAAACTATCAGATCTTTTTAACAGTGGCAAAAAAGGCTCTATTTTGTCATAAATTCTCATGTCCACAATCGTATCAGCCAAATCCTCTGGTTTTGCAACTTGTTCGGAGTTAAATTGACTGATAAAAAGCCTTTTCACTTTGCGGTCTTCTTTGGCAGAGAAACTGGGTTTTTCTTGGAGCGACCTATTGATTAATGCTAAAAAAATTTCCGCTTCTTCTATAGATAAAGACTGAAATAGTGCAGGCAACTGCTGTAGAGATTGCTCTAAAAACTTAAAAATGTTCCCCGCCGAAGAGCGAATTGCTCCCAATGGAGTATTGATTTCGTGAGCAATTCCTGCGATTAATTGTCCCAACGCAGCCATTTTTTCTGAATTAATTAGTTCGTTTTGAGTAGACTTTAATTCTAGCAAAGTAGCATTCAATCTCTCATTAGTTTCCGCTAGCTCATCATTTTTAGATTGCAAATTGTTTTGCAGATTTTGTAAACTCAAGTGAGTTGCGACACGAGCCAAAACTTCTTCTACTTGAAAAGGTTTGGTAATGTAGTCTACTCCGCCGACGCCAAAAGCTTTGATTTTATCCAGTACATCGCTCAAGGCACTGATGAAGATCACGGGTATGCCGCGAGTGCGATCGTCCGCTTTGAGCTTTTCGCATACTTGATAGCCGTCGATCACCGGCATATTAATATCCAGCAAAATCAAATCCAAAGCAATGGTTTGGGCAATTGATATAGCTTGGTTTCCATCCCGTGCGGGTCTAACATTGTACCCTTGTTCTGTCAAAATCCCAGCGAGAAGGCGCAAATTAGCTGGAGTGTCGTCAACTACAAGAATATTCGCCGTTGGTGGGACTATTTGCTGGCTGCTCACGATCGCTTAAACTCTCTTGTGTTATTTTTTAGAGCTGTCAATTAAAATCACTATTTTACCGCAGTTCAACTGATTTGCCAAGATAGTCGCGACTTTCACTCAACTGATACCAGTTCAAAAAAAGAATGCGACTCTATGCAGGATCCCAACCCTCATGCCAGTCATTACGAATCTCAAATCTCAAATCGGAAAATGGAAAATCGTATGAGACTGTTCTCTGAAGAGAGGACGCTGCTAGGCACTAGACGCTCATCAACCCGCTGTATGACTGTATTTTTTGTTGCTCAACCCAGGATTTTTGAAAGGAACCTGGTTTCTCGCTCTGAGAGTAAAAAAACCGGGTTCTTGAGATAAGATTATGGACTCAAACCCAAAGCTTTCTTTCCTATTTCCGGTTCATTTATAGTTGGTAATGACCGGAATGTATTCAATTTATTATATTAAATAAAGTCAGAATTACTTTGGGGCAATATTGCGTGCATTTCGTGACAGCGTTGCAGATAATTTTGCGCCACCCTATCTAGGGGATTCTTGCGTACACAATCCGCAAACAGTTCTGCCGCTTCTTGATGTTTAGCAGCAGCGTAATTATACAGTGCTTCGACAAATACGGGTAAAGTTGCTAACTTACGCTCTTTCAATTCAGGTGGATCGGCATCAAAAACTTCGTAAATTGTCATCAAATCCGATTTACCTTTTACTCGAACACAGCCGATATTTCGGATTGAGTAACTTTTGGGATCGGTCAACTGCAAAAAAGTATTTTGAGCGATCAACATCGACACCCCGTAACTTTTCGTCATAGTTTCCAGCCGCGAGGCTAAATTCACAGCGTCGCCAATCACCGTACTGTCCATCCTGTTAGTTGACCCAACTGTTCCTAACATCAATGAACCCGTATTGATGCCAATCCCAATTTTAATAGGTGCGTAACTGCAACTCATGCGATGTTGATTGTATTCAGCGAGACTGTGCAACATAGAAATTGCAGCATTCACGGCATCGCTGGCACTCTGACCGAATAAAGCCATAATTGCATCGCCAATATATTTATCAATAAAGCCGTGATTTTTAATAATGTTTGGCTCCATTCGACTCAAATAGGAATTAATAAAATTGAAATTTTCTTGAGGTGTCAGGCTCTCAGAAAGAGCCGTAAAATCCCGAATATCGGAAAACAATATTGACATTTCCTTTTCCACGCTGTCGCCGAGTCGAACGTCGCTCAAGCTATCGTGGCTTAGCAGCGAGACAAATTCATTCGGCACAAAGCGTTTAGCAGCTTCTGTTAATTTTAATTGCTGTGACAGAGCAACTTCTAACTCCTGATTGATTTTCCGAAGTTCGGCATTTTGTTCTGCTAGTTTTTTATCCTGACTGTAGCTGTGGACGGCTTCTGTCACAGTCAATCTTAAGTCTTCAGTTTGCCAAGGTTTGCCGATGTAGCGGTAGAGTTTTGCCTGTTTGATGGCATTTCCTACCGCTTCAATAGTCGCCTGACCGGTCAGCATCACCTTGAGAGTTTTGGGGGAAATTTCGTGAACTAGCCGCAACAATTCATCGCCTTTCATGTCAGGCATCACGTAGTCCGAGATAATCAAAGGGATTTCATAGCCGTCTTCGAGCAATTCAGCAATTAACTCTAGGGCATCTTTACCTCCTTCGGCAATTTCAATCTCATAAGTATTGCCTAAAGCTTCTTTTAATTCTGTTTTAAGACTTTTCAGAATTGTTTTTTCATCGTCAACGCAAATAATGACTTGTTTGGTCATAATGATAAGGCTGTTTTAATGGTTTCGATCAACTCTGATTCCGACCAAGGTTTCTGCAAACACCGATGGAGGTTGGCTTCGTCAAAAGCCCTCTTGACTGCCTCTTCATCGGCTTGACCGGTCAGCATAATTTTTACTGTTTTTGGAAATTTTTGATGAACTCGAATCAGAAATTCATCTCCTTTCATTCCTGGCATTAACCAATCCGATACAATCAAGATAACTGAGATTTCGTCGTCAGTGAATTCATCAATTAACTCTAGAGCATCGGCGGGACTTTCTGCTATCTCGTAAAGATAAGCATTCCCAAAGGCAGATTTTAGTTGCGTTTTCAGACTTTTTAAAACTACTTTTTCGTCATCAACACACAGGATAATTGGTTTAGACATTTTTGCTAATTAACTAAGTTTTAGGAGAGATTGACAGGTAGAACAACTGTAAAAGTAGTTTGGCCTGGAACAGATTCAACTTCTATTTTACCGCGATGTTTGTCAATAATTTTTCTGACTATATCGAGACCCAGACCGCTGCCTTCTCCGGGGGGTTTTGTGGTGAAGAATGGAGCGAATATTTTGGGCATTACTTCGGATGGAATTCCGGCGCCGCTATCTGTAACACCGACTTTGATATTGTTGCCTTCCTGAAGGATATCCAGAGTTAATGTGCCTTGATTGTCCATCGCTTGCAGGGCGTTGTGAATCAGATTTGTCCATACTTGATTGAGTTGGTCTGCATAGCACATTACGGGCGGTATTGTTTGGAAATTGCGGATGACTTCGACGTTGTGTTTGAGGTTATTTTGATACAGGGTGAGTACGGTTTCTATGCCTTCGGTTATATTAGATGCAGCCATCGTTTCTGATGAGTCGTAACGGCCATAGGTTTTCAAGGCGAATACGACTTTAGAAGCGCGATCGGCTGCGGTATTGATTGTTTGGGTTCCTCGCTGGATTTCGGAGAGTTTGTAAGCCATTTCTAAGATGCGATCGCGATCGACCTTTTGCAGCAGAGACAGAAAGTCGTCAGCCTCGTAAATCCCCATATCTACCAAAGTGTCGGCGATCGCATTCCCTTCGTCAATATTTTCGTCTTCGAGTTGACGAATCAAAGTCCGCTTTAACTTCCTTTCTTCTTTAGCTGTTAAAGTCAGATCTTTTTGTAGCGAGCGATACAGTAGTGTGTTAAAACTTTCAGATTCTGCGGGGGAAAGCGACTGAAACAGTGAGGGCAAATTGGTGATGGTTTGCTCTAAAAAAGTAGTCATACTTCCGGCACTCGATCGAATTGCGCCCAGAGGAGTATTCAATTCGTGGGCAACTCCGGCGACTAATTGACCTAAAGCTGCCATTTTTTCCGATTGAATCAGCTCTTCTTGAGTGGTTTGCAGGTTGTCTAAGGCTGTTTTGAGCTCTTGGGTTCTTTCGGTGACTTGGACTTCGAGAGTGCGGTTGTATTCCGCTACCAATTTCTCGGCTTGTTTGCGCTGGGTGATATCGGCAAAAGCTGCGATCGCATAACTCACCTTTCCTTTATCATCATAAATGGGCGTTCCCCAAACCTCGATCGGAATAATCCTGTCAGACTGGCGAATTTCCATATCATCAACGTTAACGCTGGCTCTCTTAAAAGCATTAGCAAGGGGTTCTTTGTCTGCTGGATAAAGTTCGTTGGTACCTGCCAGATAAGCTTGATAAATCTCTCGAAGTTCTGACTCAGTATTAGCGATGATGCCTGTACCTAATAAATCCTGAGCGCGAGAATTAACATAGTAAGGTTTGCCACTAGACTCGGCGACAAATATACCCACCGGCACTGCTTCCAAAATTTGGTTTAATCGACTTTCACTCTCAGACAATTCGGCATTCAAAGCTTGCATTTCTGTGAAAGATACTTGAAGTTGCGCCGCCATACTATTAAATGAATTGGCAAGTTCCCCGACTTCATCGGATCGGTTGAGCGTTACACTTTTGCCCCATTCACCTTTAGCAATATTTTTGGCAGCCTCGTTCAAAGATAAAATTGGTTTTGTCACCCATCTAGCCGTAACAACGCCAACAATTATCGCGATGACAAAAGCAGCAGCGCACAACAAAATAGTCGCAGTATTGTTGGCATTAATTTGTGCCATAAAATCCGCTTCGGGAACCACCACCACAATTAACCAATCCAATCCTTTGTCATCTTGCCAAGGCAGAACTTGTAAAAATTGTTTTTTCCCCTCAACATCAAATTCTAGTGACTGCGCCGTTTTCAGAGATTGAAACTCGTTAAAATTAGCTCGTAAATATTTAGCCGTGGTTTGAGTGAAAGTATTTTTACTGTCAATTGCTTTAACTCGTTCGGCTCCGTATTCTTTGTTGATGGTATGAAACGGTCTTTCTCCTGTCGAAGTTGCGACTAACATTCCGGATCGCTCGACAATAAAAACCTGTCCAGTTTCGCCGATTTTTAAGCTTTGCAAAAACTTACCAATGGTGGACAAATTAATATTAGTTAGCAATACCCCTTGCAATTTGCCTTGTTTGTCGTAGAAAGGCATAGATGCGCCGAGATAGGCAGTAATGCCAGCCGTATTGGGATAAATCTGACTCCAGGTGGGTTTACCAGCAGCTACCGCAGCTTTGTACCAGGGGCGAGTGCGCGGGTCAAAATTAATTTTGTTGTTTAATACTGCGCCGATTTCGCCGGATTCATTGGTGGCATAGGTGCGGAAATCATAGTTACTTGCTGCTGTCGATACTCTCCAAGTCAGCGAGCCATTGTCGAGCCTTTCTGCCCCCAAGTTGTCTCTTTGTTCTAATCCTAAACCGGTAAAAGTGAGGGTGTCAAATATCTGAAGCTGCCGCCAAAAATGACGCTGTAAAACAGGTACATCTTCCAGGTTGAGGGTGCCGAGTTCGATCGCAACAGCATTGATCTGGTTGACCTGATGGGGTACAGTCAGGTAAGCACCGAGATTCTGTTGGACGCGGCTGCCTACTTCTGTCATTAGTCGATCGGCAATTTCGTTGACTGCCTTCTGTCCGTTTTTAAATGAGAGATATCCTACCAGTCCCACCGCCGCGAACAGTTGCAAGACGAAGGGAACTATCAGAACTGTTCGCAGGGTTCGGGAGCGAGCAGTTTTTGCGGCTTCGGTGGCAGTAGATGGGGTTTTGTTCACAACGTTAGTGCTGGATCTAATTAGGATCGGGATTGTTTTGAGTTCAGAAATACTTGCAGGCGGGCGACATCCACCTGCAAAAAATTGACGGCCCGCCCAAATCGCCATGCCGTATTTCGCTCTCTTTGGGATGCACAGGAGTTGAGAAACCGATTTAGCAACCAGATTCGTCGCTGTCAAACCAAGATTTGTTGTAAAAACCCGGTTTCTTTTCGTAAGTTTTATTCTGGTTATTCCGTCTTGCCAGAGTCTGCTGATTTTTGAGGTGCAACTTTTGAACAGAAGCGTGCACCGCTCGACTCTACAACATTTTTTAGTGCATGAATGAATAAATACAAACGCCTGCTTTCGATTCTACAATAAATAGAGGTAATATTGCGAGCGCTGGGTCATTTGTTGCACTTTTTAAGTCAAAGTGCCGGGAGTGCAAGCTTTGGGCTGTGGTGGTAATTTATCGATCGTACAAATTCATAGCAGAAGCCATAAGCCATAAGCCATAAGCGATCGCCTGCAAGATGCCCAATAGCAGTAAGGTGCAGACACAAGCACCCGACATACTTAGGTTTTCGATTGACGGATTTGAGCGCAAAGGACGATCGCCCTTTGCGCTCAAATTGAAACTAAGTCAACGGCTGCGAATTCACCCGCCGAATTGCCACCACCGCAGGTTTAGGTGGATTATTAACTGTTTTAAGAGGCCAATTCGATCCTACGGGCACTTTTCGAGTCTGCAAAAATTCCTTACCATCAATAGTCTTCATGGCAAAATTGCGATCGTCTGCCGCCATATCCTGCCGCATTCCGTTAATTTCTCCTGGATGCTGAATTGACAAAAACAAAGTCTTTTCATCCTCAGTAAAAAACGGCCCAGTAGTTTCGCACTCCATCGGCCCAATTCCAAACAAAAAAGCCTCCCCAGCATTGGGGCCAGAAGCCGGCAAAAACCAAATTGCATTGTTACCATACAAACCGCGCAAATTAGATTGGCTAATCGGTTTCCCATCTTTATCAACTCGGCCCGCAGCAACAGGTGCATTCAGTTTGTCAGAAGACATATCATTTACCATCCAAACATTGCCACCCTTGTCAATCAGTAAATTATCTGGATTAGAAAAACCCAATCCGCCCGAAGCCGGTTCGCCACCCGTCGCAAACATTTTCCACTGAAAAGTCATTGCAGATGGCTCGTTACCCTCTTCAACTAAGCGCATAATCCAGCCGTATTCGTAAGATTTGCCGTCCTTCCCTTGAAAAATTCGCAAATCCGGCCCGCCGTCGCTATCGCTGGCAGAACCGGAAGTAAAGGTAATGTAGAGAGAACCATCAGGAGCAATTTCAGTGTCTTCGGGACGAGCAGTGCAAGTAGCTCCTGCCGCACTTGCGGCATAATGAGCATCAATTAAAATTGCACCTTGTTTTTCCTTAGCTGTGCCTTCGTAGAGGTCATTTAAAGTCTTGAATTTTTGTTTAAAAGCAACTGCTTCTGCATCTTTTTCGACTTTGACAAAACCGCCTGCGGGACGCAGCGGCAAATTAATCATTCCGCCTCCATGAAGGCTAGGCAAATCTGGATTGACAGGCGTGTCAGTTTTTAATGGAATCCACCTACCGGTGCCGTCAGCGTTAAACTTGGCAGCATAAAGCATTCCCTCTGTCAATAGCTGGGAATTAGCTTTATCTTTGGGGTTTTTAACTGCGTTTTTGCTGACGAATTTGTAAATATGTCCGCTGCGCCGATCGCACCCCGAGTAAAATGCTAATGGTTTTCCGGCTACTACGCGAATGCCTACAGCTTCGTGGCGGCAGCGTCCCAGCCAAGTGTGTTTGGTGCCGTAGTCCTTGGGGTTAGCCGGATCTACTTCTACCATCCAGCCGTATTTATTACCCGCCAAGCCGAAGACATTCCCTAAACCGCCAATTTCTTCCTTATCTATGTAGAAATTTTTATTGCTTGGATCGAAGGATGTACCGTCTGCAAACACAGGTTCCGGTACGAAATTCTGGATGTTTTCTTCCGCACTAAAAACCGTTCCCCAAGGCGTAGTCCCGCCCGCACAGTTATTAAAAGTGCCGATGATTTTTGCGCCCAACTTGTCCGAGTAGCCTTTACCTTTTTTGTTGAACACGGCTACCGCCGGGCCGGTGGATTTGAGGTAGCGCCCGTCTTCTAGGCCGGAAATACCCGTAATTCGGCGATCGGCTGGAGAATGCGTTCTTACCCATTTGCCATCATCATTTATTTTGATAGAAATTACCCCGATTCCCACCTCAATTAAAGCTGCTTTTGACACTTCCGCAACCATTTTTTTTGTCTGGTCTTTTTCCGACGCAGAAAAGGCATTGACTCCCACTTTTCCGGCGGAGGTAGCTGCCGCTTCTAACTTAGCAAAAGGCAGAGATTTCCCAATAACTTTTTGATAAGTTTGTATCCAGGGCTTGGCACTGATGTACTCGAAATTAACAGTTAGCAATCCCTGATTTTTGCCAGTTTCTACAAAGGAGAGATAGTCATTGTTGTAGCCGAAGTGAGAATCGCCCACTTTGTCTCCCCAAGCAGCTACGATATCGTAGGTAAAGCCTTCTGGAAGCAGGAGGTCGTCGGCTACTTCGTAAGCGCTGTAAGCTTGCATTTGCTGCTGGGTGGACGCACTGCTAATGGGGATGAATTGTCCAGTTTCTGTTAAGGTGCTGCTGGTTAGTAAAGGCATCGGCCCTTTGACTGGTTGGAAGTTTATGCCTCGTGCCATATTATCCACACTCTTGGCAGAGTTAACTGGCGGTGAGAAGGGCATGGCAATTTTTTTTTGGCAAGAATTGAGTGCAACACTACTGGCCGTTGCACCCAAGAAAAGTAGGAATTCTCGACGCTTGATAGTCATAGGTAAAAAAATGGTTAAGGACTAATTATCCGCAGACTATAAACTCAATTGACGGTCATTTTTTTGAAAGGTATGTTGTTGGGCTTTAGCCCCGTTTATCTATACGTCTCAAGAGGGCCCAAGCCCAACAACGTACCTATGCACTCGAACATTAATCTCTAGCTTTTTGTAACACAATTTGCTGGACTTAAGGATATATTCCAATTTAATAAAGGTATGTTGTTGGGCTTTAGCCCCGTTTATCTATACGTCTCAAGAGGGCCCAAGCCCAACAACGTACCTCATCAATAATTGCCCCATACATACATACAAATAAGGACACAACATTGTTGTATCCCTACCTACGTCATATTTAACTCGAACTTGTAACCATACAACAGATTAAAACAATCAACCAAATCGATAGCCGAACCCCCGTACTGTAATGATATATTCCGGTTGACCCGGATCGATTTCCAACTTTTCGCGCAGCCAGCGGATGTGAACATCTACTGTTTTGCTGTCTCCGATAAAATCTTGACCCCAAATTTTTTCCAGCAACTGATCGCGAGACCAAACTCGCCGGGGATTACTCATAAATAGTTCTAGTAAGCGAAACTGTTTAGGAGAAAATTTTACTTCAATACCGTGAACCAAGACGCGGCACTCTTCAGGATACAGAGTTATGTTCTTATATTGCAGCATCATCGGTTGTGGCAACTGACCGAGGCGCTGGCGCCGCATCAGTGCCCGACACCGGGCGATAAACTCCCGCATTCCAAAAGGCTTGGTGAGATAATCATCCGATCCGGCTTCTAGATAAAAAGCGCAGTTGTTTGCACTTCCTCTAGCACCGATAATCAAAATAGGAACGGGATTTCCTTGATGTCGTAACATTCGACACAGATCTAAACCATTAATTGAGTCCATAATTAATAGGTTGAAACCGAATTCACCGTGGTATGACGAGGAAGCTTGCACAGAAGGCAGAGCGTTGCGCCCGTCGCTAGTAACCACCACCTCATAGCCCTGTTCTTTCAGAGCTAAAGCTAGCATTTCCCGCAACAGGTCTTCACCTTCGAGTAACAAAATGCGGCCGGCTTGTCCAACAGCCAGCCTTGAAGGACTTTCGCTTAATTCAGCAGAAGACATAAATATCAGTGGGAGTTGTGTTTGTATGTGGCTAGCGGGAGGTGCCTTCTTCAGTAGCTGAGGCACTCTAGCGCTGCGATCGCTTTTTATGAACGATCGACTATTCAATCACTTATAATCTTTCGCCAGTCCATCCGACAGACATACGCTCGACTATTTCTACTTGCTCGTGCAAGAAATATAGCCGTTGAGCAGTTGCGATAGCTGCGCTGTCTGCCTCCGTCCAGGCGTTAGAAGCCTGGTCATTGTTCGGGGTCGGTATTACTTGGTAAAACATTGCCCGCTTTTAATTGACCAGGTTACACCCAATCTATAGGGAGATGGCTTTATCGTACAGGCAAAAGGTTATCAAAAGGTAAAGTTTTAGTAAATAAATGGTTAATTTATTAAAGATGAGTAATGTTGTTCTTAAAGTTTAACCGAACCCTACAGCTTTGGTTGAAGATACAATCTCGATCGGATTTACGCTCGAAAACTTGGTAACTGGAAAAATATTGGGCTAAATTAACGATTAATCTGGCAATCTGACGGGTTTTTGAGGAATAGTGTTTTGTGGGTTGGACGGGAGCTTCGTGGGTTGGACGGGAGCTTCGTGAGTTGGACGCGAGCGGGTGTCGTGGGTTAGACGCGAGCGGGTGTCGTGGGTTAGACGCGAGCGGGGACGCTCGCACTAGACAGGAACCGGACGCAAGCGGGGGCAAAGGCGAGGAGTTTTGAACGCGAGCTACAACTGACCCAGGCCCGCTACGATCGACAATACGAAGTAAAAATTCTGTAGATTGCCTATAATGTTGCTGCATTTGAGTACCTGGCCCGAGGTTGAAGCTTATCTTGAGAGCTCCCGAGGCATAATTATCCCGATCGGCTCCACCGAACAACACGGGCCCACCGGTTTAATCGGAACTGACGCGATTACTGCTGGTGCGATCGCCCAGAGTGTCGGAGAAGCAGCCAATGCCTTAGTCGGCCCGACAATTAATGTCGGCATGGCTTTGCACCACACCAGCTTTCCCGGTAGCATCAGCCTCCGACCGCAGACCCTAATTCTCGTAATCAGAGATTATATCACATCTTTAGCAAAAGCTGGATTTGAGAAATATTTCTTTATTAACGGTCACGGCGGCAATATTGCCACGATGAAAGCAGCATTTTCCGAGACATACGCGCATTTGTCTGATTTGAATCTAGCAAATGCCGATCGAATCCAGTGTCAAATCGGCAACTGGTTCATGTGCGGTTCAGTCTACAAACTCGCCAAAGAATTGTACGGAAACCAAGAAGGTTCCCACGCCACCCCCAGCGAAGTTGCTGTAACCCAGTACCTTTATCCAGAAGCAATCAAGCAAGCACCGCTTTCGGAAGAAGTTGGATCTGGGCACAAAATTTATAGTGCTGCTGACTTCCGCCGCCGATTTCCCGACGGGAGAATGGGTTCAAATCCTGCCTTAGCAACTCCCGAACATGGCCAACAATTTCACGATTTAGCAGTCAAAGAATTGACTAACAATTATTTGGAGTTTTTAAACTCAGATTAACAATTGCGTGAACTTGATAAATCTGGTTTCGATCCGAAGCCAGATATCCCTAAATCTCGCTTAAAAAGCAGGGCGGTTTTATAGAAGTTACGTTGTTGGGCTTTAGCCCAAAGGTACGTTGTTGGGCTTTAGCCCAAAGGTACGTTGTTGGGCTTTAGCCCTCTTTATATATATGTCTAAAGAGGGCTGAAGCCCAACAACATACCTTAGACACGAATGCTAGGCAGCAGCTTCCTCTTCAGCTTCAGCTTCAGGTGCATCTGGGACATCTTGCTTGATCGTCAAATAGCGAATCACCTCTTCGCTCAGACGCATCGCGCGTTCCATAGGAAAAATTGCAGCGCCCGGAGCTGTATAGTTCATTTGAACGTATACCCCGTCGCGGTGCTTGCCGATTTCGTAAGCCAAGCGACGCTTGCCGCGGTGCTGAGTTTCGATATTTTCAGCACCTTGATCGCGCAAAATTGTTTGATATTTCGCGATCGCCTGGTCAGTCATTTCTTCACCCAAGTCAGGGCGCAGAATGTACATTGTTTCGTAAATAAACGGTTTCATGGCAATAATTCCCTTATGGACAACAAGGCTTCTCATGAAGCAAGGACTTATCATCATATACCAACTATGAACAATCTCAAAACTAAAAAATCAAATTCCCCAAACCGCAGTCGATCGTCGTGGAGTACGCTGTGGATCTATGGGATGATGAGCGCGATCGCACTTTTAATGCTCTTCCCCTTGCTGTGGCTGCTCAGTACATCCCTCAAAGCCCCCAGCGAAAACATCTTTCAATATCCCCCGCAACTGTGGCCGCAACAGCCAACCCTCGAAAACTTCATCAAAGTGTGGCAAACCAACCCCTTCGGGCGCTACCTGTTCAACAGCACCTTGATTGCAGGCCTCACAGTCAGCATCAATGTTTTGTTTTGCGCGCTTGCGGCTTACCCCTTAGCCAGACTTAACTTTCGCGGCCGCGAAGCCATTTTAATTACAATTATTTCCACAATCATGATACCCTTCCAAATAGTCATGATTCCGCTGTACATTTTGACAGTACAACTCGGATTAAAAAATAGCTATTTAGGCGTAATATTTCCCGGACTAGCCTCAGCCTTCGGCATATTTTTATTGCGGCAAGCATTCCTAGCAGTTCCCAAGGAATTAGAAGAAGCCGCCCGCATCGACGGCTGCACCGAATTAGGCATTTGGTGGCACGTGATGATTCCGGCAATTAAGCCGGCTTTAGTTACTTTAGGGATTTTTGTATTTATCGGTTCTTGGAGTGACTTTTTGTGGCCGCTGCTTGTTTTGGACAGACCGGAATATTATACGTTACCTTTAGGTGTAGCGAATTTAGCTGGAACATTTTCTTTGGATTGGCGTTTGGTGGCGGCGGGTTCGATTATTTCCATTATTCCAGTTTTAGGACTGTTTTTGCTGTTGCAAAAATACATTGTGCCGACAGAAACTGCCGCCGGAGTCAAGGGATAGAATTACGGAATTGGGCATTGGGCATTGGGCATTGGGCATTGGGCATTGTTAGTCTAAAATTCTTCCTTCTTCCTTCTTCCTTCTTCCTTCTTCCTTCTTCCTTCTTCATACAACTCACAAAATTTATTTGTTATGTACGAATTACCTGAAATCCGCTTGATTGTTGAGCGCGCTGCTGTTATAGATGCGATCGTAGGCTTTGCAAATGCGATCGATGCCAAAGACTGGGACAAATTGCGTTAGCGAAGCCCTCGAAGAGGATCGCACCTAGCGGACGAAATAGATATCGACTATTCTGACTTTCGGGGTGAAACTCCCAGACGAATAACCGCAGAAGAATATATAAAACAGCGGGTAGAGGGACTTGCAGGTTTGCTAACGCTGCACGTCAGCACGAATCATGAAGTAACTATTCACCACAATACAGCCAAATGTCAGTCTGCATACCAAATTTATCGAATTGACCCCAGTCGCCAAGCTGGAGAGAATCGGCTGGATACAGCAGGAAACTATTTTCACTCTTTGATTCAAACAACAGACGGACATTGGCTGATTGACGGAATCAAGCAAACTGTAGTTATTGTCAGTGGCAATCCTCAGGTTCACGGTGCTCTTCGCGGTACATCTTAAACCCTTTTAGATTTAGGGATTGGGGATGATTTGACCTAAAATAGGTTCGTAGTGAGGACTTCAGTCCGCATAAAATCAGAGGACTGAAGTCCTCACTACGAACCTAATAACGGTATTTTTACTATAGTAAATCTCTCCAAAAATCTAACTTGCAAGTCTCTACCTCGGAGTAAAAACTGCACTAGGATAAGCAATCCGCTTGTGATTGAACTGTTCCCAAACCCGCACAAAAATCTCCGCAATTAAAGACATATTCTCCCGAGTCAAACCAGAATCCAGCAACTGATCATCCTGCCAGCGCGCCCGCAAAATCCGATTAACCATATTCAAAGCTTCCTCATGAGTGGCATCCTTGAGCGATCGCAAAGCAGCTTCACAAGAATCCGCCAACATCAAAATTCCTGTTTCCCGCGACTGCGGAATCGGCCCGTCGTAGCGAAAATCCTGCTCCCTCACTTCCCGGTTTTCGATCGCTAACTTTGAATTGTCCGCAGCAGCCAAAGTAATATTTAAATTTTCAGGTTCTTTTGCAGCAATTTGCTGCGCTTGATGGTAGAAATAAGCAATTAACATTGTGCCTTGATGTTCAGGAATAAACGCCTGAATCGCCTTCGGCAATCGATGCTTGCGCGCCATCACCATCCCCTCAGTAACGTGCTTTTTAATAATTTCGGCGCTCGCCCAAGGGTTATTAATTTCATCGTGTTTGTTGCCCCCGCCCATTTGATTTTCGCAAAATCCGCTTGGGTCGTGCATTTTTCCAATATCGTGGTATAGCGTACCAGCTCTAACTAACTCAACATTGCAGCCGAGTTCCCTCGCCGCAGCCTCCGCCAAACTAGCCACAAATAGCGTGTGCTGAAAAGTCCCCGGAGCTTCGGCAGCCAACCTCTTTAACAGCGGGCGGTTGGGATTGGCAAGTTCCGCCAGCCGGATCGGGGTAATCAAGTCGAAAACGTGTTCTAAATAAGGGCTGATGCCGATCGCCACCACGCTCCAAGCCAAACCAGCCAAACTTTGGCAACCCACCGTACCGAGTACGACGTACCAAATCGCACCGGCAGCAGCGCTAGCAATCAAAGTCCCCACCAGATAGACGCTGCCCTGAGTCAAGCCGACAGCCACGCCCAGAAGAGCCAATTCCTCGCGCGATCGCAACCTTCCGGCCATAAAAGCGCCCAGCAATCCCCCCGCCGCGCTAGCCACCAAATGAATCAACTCTACATCCAAGCCAATGGGTAGCAGCGCCGACAGCAGCCCCACCACAGTCACTCCCACCGCCGAACCGTAGAAGCCGCCTGCTAAAATCCCGATCGCGGGTAAAGTCGTCCAAGGCAGCCCCAAACTCACCAGCACCGGCGCGCTCAAAGTCAGCAGCAGCAACAGCAAATGATCTCTCCGGCGCAAGCGGTAGTGCCTTTCTACCAGCAACACGATCGCAATAGCCCCCGCGACTAAACAAACAAAACCCGCCAGCCCCAACCAATTTACACCCCGCCGGCTCAAACCAAAATAGTCCAGCAATACAAAATCTTGCTGCGCGATAAGTTTTCCTTCTGCAACAATAATATCGCCCTTCTCTACGGCGATCGTCACCGGTTTCACCTTTTGCGCGGCCAATTCCGCTAGCTGTTTGGTTTCCTCGGGATCTCTCACCAGATTTGGCTGCAAAATCGCACTTAAAGCCTCAACCGCCAAAGCTTGGGACTCTAACGGCACTTCGTCTGCGACTTGCAGCTTCACAGCTTCTTTCAAAATCTCTTTTGGTAACCCCTGCGGGATACCTTGAGCCAGCATCATTTTTGCCACCCGACTCATACCCGTTTGGGTTTTCTCCCAAGCTGCATCCGACAAATCAAACAGGGAAGTATCATAAATCTTTCGGAGCGCGGAAACCGACGGTTTTTCAAGCGCCTCCACAGCATTGGCATAGCGCCCGCGAGCCTCGGAAATACTATCTGTCAGGCTTTGAAAATCTGCTGCTCCGACCGATCGGCTGTAAGCTTGCAGTTGAGCAATCGCATCTTGCTGAGACTTGTTATCCGTCGGTGCAGCAATTGCCGGGGAATTCAAATTCAACCGCTCAAAATTTGCACTGTTGTCCCCTGCTTGCGCCAAAATCGATCGCCACTCCCACTCCGGACACCCCCTCAAGTAAACCTGAGCCGCATTTGAGAGCGCCGAGGGCGGCGCAAATGGAAACGGGCTTACCGCCCGCCGGAGTTGGCTCCCCTGTTGCCAAAATTGTTGCAATTCTCGCTCGATTTGTCGATCGACCGCGCGATCGAGCATTAATATCGGTACAGCCCCGATTCGTGCTGATGAACGGTGTTCTTCAGTAGTTTTGTGATCGGGAATGCTAACACTAGCAGGAGCCTTAATCGTCTGAGGAGCTTTCGTCCCCACATCCAATTTCGGCTGGTTGTAGAAGCGGTGACCAAGAGTGCTGCTGAGGGAAACTACTGCTACCAGGGCCAACATCGGGGAACGAGCCTGATTTTTGAGGCTAGATTTTGAGGTTTTACTTGTCAATCTAATGAAAGTCTCGGGCCCAGGCCATTTCTGGGGCAAAAAACGGCTCAGGAGAGGCCCGCCAGGGCGATCGGCATCTGTTTTACTGTCACCATTTTGCACTTGAGCAATGTGTTGGCGCAGCGAGCGCGTAGCCCCTAGCTGCTCAATCTGTCGCATTAATGAGGAGAGCGTATTCATTTGTGTCGAAGATATATCACTGTTACTCAGCAGCTTTGTCAGAAATTCTGACTGTGCATCTTGATTGAGTTTATCCGAACTACCGTACCTGAATATTCAAAACTAGCAGGCTAACTTACCGGACTCTCGACAGCCGTTCGATTTCCTAAGTGTCGCCAACAACGCCAGCAGTGTCCTCAAGCTTCTGCTGCTTATTTCCTGCCCTTGTCTATCTCAAACAGCTCTCGTGCGGTGTGGCTAAAAACCCGCTTTCTCGGTCGATTCCTAGTTTCCCAATCCTATATTTTCCTAGAAATCTGGTTTGAGGAAGCAAGCACCTCCGATTTAAGTTGTTACTTGTTAATTTTTAATTGTCGCTCTCCTTTGGCTGTCACTTGTCACTTGCTAATTGCTAATTGTTAACTGCTAATTCTTAATTTCTAATTTCTGCTTTCCCCTCCTGTTCAAAGCTCCCAACTTTATATTTTTCGAGGTCTAATGACATAAGGTGCAGCCACTGCGCGGGCTAGGGCTGCGGAATCGGGCCCCGCCGAAGGGTTGTAAACTCCAGCCCAAACTGCAAACAGGTTACTTGCTAACTCCAAAATTTTTGCATCGCTGCCCGTTCCCCACAGGGAGGGTTCTCGGCCCTCGACTAGCGGCTGCGATTCAACCGCCGACAATACTTGTCGCCATTCTACAGGAATCGCAGCAGCGCCATTGTAGGCTCCTGACAAAGCTCCCGTCAAAGCGCAGGTGAGTTGTCCGGCTATCCCGCTACGGGCGGCCCGCACTACTGACAAGCGTAAGTCTTCTGGGGTGCTCAAGAAGCAGTAGAAAGCTAGGGCAATGGGAATAAAATTTCCTGGATTGACATTTGAGTGAGTTTCTGATTGTTTCTCGCCCTCTTCTGGTTTTCCTCGCAAAGCTGTGGCGCTTTTGCACAGGTGAGTGGTGGCTGTTTCTAAATCGGCTCCCTGTTCTAGTAGTATTTGCACTTGCCGCAGCAACT
This sequence comes from Microcoleus sp. PH2017_05_CCC_O_A, assembly GCF_020738785.1. Classification (NCBI taxonomy): domain Bacteria; kingdom Bacillati; phylum Cyanobacteriota; class Cyanophyceae; order Oscillatoriales; family Microcoleaceae; genus Microcoleus; species Microcoleus sp. PH2017_05_CCC_O_A. Next base: position 43,039 of record NZ_JAEQCB010000069.1, read on the forward strand.
CGGTTAAGGCAGTATCTATGTTTAGGTAGGCAATGGTTTGTTCGATCGCTGTCCCGGGGTCAAGTCTTTGTTTGAGCGATCGGGCGATCGCATATCCTATAGCTAACACTGCTGTCTGCAACTGTGCCTTATTTTCGTTGGGCAAAACATCTGTCGCCAGCATGATTTTTTCTCGCAGCTTGGCCTTATTTTCGTGAAAAAACATCACGCATGGCAGCGCAGCAACCGCAGCTTCACAAGGGTTAAGCAGGCTTTGAAACTCTGTGTTTGGAGAATGGTATATTTCCGACTTTGCCAATACTTCCCAAGTATCGCGCCAATCTTTTAAATCTAAACCGTTACACCGAATTAAACTTTGAGCGCACGCTACTGCAAGTCTCCCGCATTCGGAATATTTGCCCCTGAGTATTTTGGTGTTGGGAGAATTCAAGGCTAATATTGCGCCATTCAGGGTAAATTGTTGGTGTTTTGTCAGTTGTAAAATCGGCTGCAAGTCTTCGGTTTGGGGGAGGATACCCGCTAGTTGCCTCTGGTATTGCAGGCCTATAGAGTCTCCTAAAACTGCCCCCAGGATGGTTCCTTGAAACTTGCTCAACAGGGAATGCCGCATTTGAATTTAACTCAAGTTGCTACTAATTGGTCAGTTGTCAGTGGTCATTGGTCAGTGGTCATTGGTCAGTGGTCAGTGGTCAGTGGTCAGTGGTCAGTGGTTATTAGTTATTAGTTATTAGTTATTAGTTATTGGTTATTGGTTATTGGTTATTGGTTATTGGTTATTGGTTATTGGTTATTGGTTATTGGTTATTGGTTATTGGTTATTGGGTTATTGGTTATTGGTTATTGGTTATTGGTTATTGGTTATTAGTTATTAGTTATTAGTTATTGGTTATTAGTTATTAGTTATTAGTTATTGGTTATTGGTTATTTTTTGCTTCGTCATTATTATTATTACCCATTACCCATTACCGATTCCCCATTACCCATTACCGATTCCCCATTACCCATTACCGATTCCCCATTACCCATTACCGATTCCCCATTACCGATTCCCCATTACCCATTACCCATTACCGATTCCCCATTACCCATTACCCATTACCGATTCCCCATTACCCATTACCCATTACCCATTACCGATTCCCCATTACCCATTACCGATTCCCCATTACCGATTCCCCATTACCCATTACCCATTACCCATTACCCATTACCCATTACCCATTACCCATTACCCATTACCCATTACCCATTACCCATTACCCATTACCCATTACCGAAAATCGGTGAAATTTTAATTTTTAATCACATAACTAACTAGAGCTTGTAGCCCCAGCCGATAACTTTCTGAGCCAAAACCGCTGATTTGCCCGATCGCCACCGCCGCGATATACGAGTGGTGCCGAAAAGCTTCCCGTCGGTAAATATTGCTCAAATGAACTTCCACCGCAGGGATATTCACAGCGGCGATCGCGTCTCTAATTGCCACACTCGTATGAGTATAAGCTCCAGCATTAATCAACAAGCCTTGGTGCTGCCCTAACATTGAGTGAATTGCATCCACCAAAACCCCTTCATGATTCGACTGCTGAATAGAGACTTGCACCTGGAGGGCTTGCGCTTCTCGTTCTAGCAACTTGTTGATATCATTTAAAGTCGCAGAACCATAAACTCCAGGTTCTCGCTGACCCAATAGATTCAGATTAGGGCCGTGAAGTACCAGGATATTTAACAATTTTAAAAATTCCAGCGCAACAAAATTTATGAGATTTTTGAGAGTTTTGACTTGGGATTTAGAACCAGTCTTCAACCTCAAACCTCAAACCTCAGATTTCACATCTAGTCCCGACTACCGGCGATGCCTGGGTTGGTTGACTGGAATAGGAATCGGTTCGAGTTCCGGTTGAGCTTCTGGACTCAGCAGTCCTTCTATCAGCTTGCGAACCCATTCTTTAATTTGTTCCAGCACCTTTTCAATGTCTTCCATTGAACGGATAGCTCCTTTTTTTATAGTCTAGATTGGTGACGCTCCTACTCTGAATCAAAGATTACAGCGTAGGCATCTGAGTCCTGTTAAGGATATCGAGATCTTCCTTCGAGGTACTCCAAAATGTTTCTCTCGCTCGGCGTTTTATAGTGAGGAACACGTCCAGCCCCACTGTTTTTGCACTAGATCAAGGATTGTTTGTTCAGGCTGTGAAGATTTAAGAGTCCTACGGAATCGGTTAACCTTCTATCCTTCACAAACCTGGCTTTCATCCCACCCCAAATCAAAGATTAGGTCGTGGGGATTCCCGCCGAGCTAGCTAAACCGACGGCTAAATCCCTGAAAATAAGCAAGCACGACTTTGAAACCAAAGGTCAAACTTGCTTTCTCGCTTGCTGGTTGTTGGGAGCAACGCTTTTAAGCAAAGGAGAGAATCAGTGTATTTGCCAATCAGCCCTGTCTTATTATCATAACGAATCTTTACAGATAATCAATAGGCAAGGGGAAAATTACTGAAATATCTCGGACTGCAATTATTAAATAAAGCTTAAGCTTAAGGATGAGTATTGACAATTGACAAAGTGTTAGAGGTTTTCTACGCTTTTGCCAATAATAATTTACGCCGGAGCCGATCGAGCGCCGTACAACTACTCAGATTTCTAATCCAATCGCGAGTGCGGGCATAGCCGAAACGGTATTCAAAACTTTCAGCCTCGCCGTCGGGGCCCGCTAAACCGATATAAACCAGTCCGACAGGTTTAGCATCCGTGCCGCCTCCTGGGCCCGCGATGCCTGTAATGCTCAATCCCCAAGTGGTGTTGAGACTGGCGCGCACTCCCGCAGCCATTTGTTTTGCGACTTGCTGGCTGACTGCGCCAAATTCGGCTAAATCTTGGGGATTAACACCTAATAATCCTTCCTTAACCCGATCGTCATAGGAAATAATTCCACCCAAAAAGTACCTCGAACTGCCGGCAACACTGGTCAACATCGCTCCCAACCCTCCTCCCGTGCAGGATTCAGCCACACTAAGAGTTTCGCCAGCCAACAGCAACAATTTACCGACAGTCGAGGCGAGGGTATCGGTATCGGCACCGTAACAGTCTAAGTCAGTAATCAGTAGCAACTGTTGTTCGATCGGCTCAATTAACTTTTTAGCATCAGCTTCCGACTGGGCGCGGGCCGAAATCCGCAGTTTGACTTCGCCGTGATTGGCGTAGGGAGCCACAGTAGGATTAGTTAAACTCAGAAAACTATCTACTTTTTCCGCCAGTGCCGACTCAGCAATTCCCCAAAATTTCAACGTGCGACTGCAAATAGTTGCACTGCACCAGCCGTTATTTTTCAAGTAAGGAACGGCGATTTCTTGCCACATCAAGTGCATTTCCGCCGGTACCCCGGGAAATGTCATCACTGTGACATTGGGAACCGGCTGCCAAATAATCCCCGGTGCAGAACCTGTCCGGTTTGATAGAATGTCCGCACCTTCGGGAATTAAAGCTTGTTTGCGGTTGCTCTTGCTCATGGTGCGTCCCCGCTGAGCAAATTTTTGTTCGATATCGGCGATAATTTCCGGCCTTTCGATGAGGGGAACACCAAAATAATCGGCGATTGTTTCGACTGTGAGGTCGTCTGGTGTGGGGCCGAGGCCTCCGGTGAAGACCAAAAGTTGCGATCGACCTATAGCTATTTCTATCACCTGTTTAATGCGTTCTGGATTGTCTCCCACAACTGTTTGATAGTAGTGAGGGATGCCCAAACTCGCTAATTCTTTCGCTAAAAACTGGGCATTGCTATTAAGAATATCGCCTAACAGCAATTCAGTGCCAACACAAATAATTTCAGCAACCATTATTCTATTTTAGATTTTAGATTTTGGATTTTAGATTGGTTATTGGGCATTGGGCATTGGACATTGGGCATTGGGAAGAAGGCCCGCGCAGGGCATTGGGCATTGGGCATTGGGCATTAATGATTGGTGATTGGTGATTCTTACTAACAAGTAACAACTAACAACTAACAACTGTCAACTAACAACTGCCAACTGTCAACTGTCAACTGTCAACTGTCTATCGAGCGTGTCTCCAAACTTTCCAGCTAGCGTATCCCAGCAAACTTGTAGCTCCCATAGCGTAAACTATGCCACTTGGAACTGAAAAAGCTAGGGCTAAACTTCCCACCCAAAGTGTCAGCGAGTAAATAAATAAAACCGCAAATCTATGGGATAGTCCGGCTTCTAGGAGTCGGTGGTGCAGGTGGCGTTTGTCAGCAATAAAGGGCGATTTGCCGTTACGGAGCCGATCGAGAATCACCGCCGACATATCTAAAATCGGTACAGCTAAAATTAAATATGGCAGTAACACAGAAGTAACAGCCGTAGTTTTAACTAACCCAATTACTCCCACTCCAGCGAGAGTAAACCCGATAAAATAAGCCCCGCCATCTCCCATAAAGATTTGAGCCGGATTGAAGTTGTAGCGTAGAAATCCCAAGGTGCCACCAGCTAAAGCCGCTGCAATTAGGGCCGCCGCCGGTTGGTGCATCGACAGACTGACAATCAGCATCACAACTGCTGCAATCCCCGAAACTCCGGCTGCTAAACCGTCCAAACCATCAATCCAGTTAATGGCGTTGGCCATACCGACGAGCCAAATCACGGTAATGGGCAAGCTCAGCCAGCCAAGATCCGTCAGTCCCAGGGAGGGAACTGTGAGAAACTCAATTTGTACGCCCGCGTACCAAGCGATGCTGGATACGCCAATTTGCATGAGTAAGCGTTTGATGGCTGAGAGCGAAAACAAGTCGTCTGCTAAACCGATGAGGAAGAATCCGATGCCGCCGAGGGTGACTCCCCAAATTTCGTATTCGTCTTTGGGATTGAGAACTTGTCCGGTAGCATCGATGAAGCCTCCACAGAGCCAGACAAATAACAGGGCAATCAGAGTGCCGAGAAAGATAGAGACTCCTCCCAAGCGTACCATGGGGCGCTGGTGGACTTTTCGCTCGCCTGGCCGATCGACTCGCCCGCTTTTGAGACCAATTTTTTTAACTATTGGCGTACTCCAGAGGACGACGCTCGCAGAAACCAGAAAAGCTATTACGTGGTACAGATACTGATACGGCATCTGAAATCAATTTTAAATAGTGCGGGGCAATTAGGGTGTCAGGCAGAGTCTACTACATTTCAGATGGCTTGTAACCAGGAAACATTTTTAAGAGCGACTGGGGGTTTGGGAGCCGGAGATTTGCCGGAGTGGAAGTTGCCAGGATGCGAATTGTCAGGTTTTTAAATGATTCCTCTCGAATTAATCGTCTTTCAATCGCAATGTTGATCGACTTTTTCGATATCCATACTTGCCAAGCGAGCTGAGTTGAGCGGTATCTTTCGCGATCGACAAATACCGTTAATCAAACCAGCGCCGCTCGACAAATATTTTTAGTAAAAACTGCCTTTCGCGATCGAGATTTTCGATAAAAACTGCTTGTCAAGATCGCAAGGAACAACTCTCAATCTTTTGTAGCTCTTTTACCTTTTTACCAGAAAGAATTGGTTGAAAGCCTCTCCTTGATCGGGAGAAATTAAAATCAGACTATTCATTACTCCCATCCTATTCCTTCTAGGTAGAGGTCGCTCTCCTTCGGTCAACTGTCAACTGTCAACTGTCAACTGTCAACTGAACCGTACACTTCCAACTACCAATTCCCCATTGCCGATCAGGAAAATTAAGCTAATGCCGGCACTTTCAAGAACAAGTGCGGGTATAACGGGAAGCGATCGCACAGTGCGGCTACTCGGCGCCGACATTCGGCGGCGACGCTTTCATCATCTGGATTTAGCAGTCGATCGGCAATAATATTACCAATCTCGGTAAATTCTGCTGTTCCCATTCCTCTTGTCGTCATCGCGGGCGAACCGAGTCTCAAACCGCTGGTGACAAAGGGCGATGCTGGATCGAAAGGCACCGTATTTTTATTAGCAGTAATATTCACACCGCTGACTAATTGGTCGGCTCGCTTGCCTGTCATGTTTGCCGATCGCAAATCTACTAGCATTAAGTGATTGTCGGTGCCGCCGGAAACGAGTTTTAAACCCCGCTGCTGCAACTGTGCAGCTAAAGCCCGCGCATTTTCAATTACTTGACCGGAATAAGTTTTAAATTCCGGTTTTAATGCTTCGCCGAAAGCTACAGCTTTGCCCGCAATCACGTGCTCTAAGGGGCCGCCTTGAGTGCCGGGAAATACTGATTTGTCGAACTTTTTGCCCAGTTCGGGGTCATTGGTCAAAATCAAGCCGCCACGGGGGCCGCGCAGGGTTTTGTGAGTGGTGGTGGTGACTGCGTGACAGTGGGCGAGGGGGCTGGGATGATGGCCTGTGGCGACTAATCCGGCAATGTGGGCGATGTCGGCGAGCAGGTAAGCTCCAATTTCGTCGGCGATCGCTCTAAACTTTTCAAAGTTGATAATTCGCGAATATGCCGAATAGCCGCAAATCAGCAATTTTGGTCGGTTTGCTTTAGCTAGTGCCAAAATTTCGTCGTAGTCGAGCTGTTCAGTTTCTTTGTTGACGCCGTAGTGAAAAGCTTTAAACCATTTACCGGATACATTAACCGGCGAACCGTGGGTCAAGTGTCCGCCGTGGGACAAATCCATGCCCATAATTCCGTCCCCTGGCTCTAGCAAGCTCAAAAATACTGCAAAGTTGGCTTGAGCGCCGGAGTGGGGCTGGACGTTGGCGTGGGCTGCGCCAAAGAGCTCTTTAGCGCGATCGATCGCGATTTGCTCGATGCCGTCAATAAATTCGCAGCCGCCGTAGTAGCGTTTGGTTGGCAATCCTTCGGCGTATTTATTGGTCAGCACTGAGCCTTGAGCTGCCATTACGGCTGCGGAGGTAAAGTTTTCGCTGGCGATCAGTTCTAAGTGATCTCGCTGCCGCTGGAGTTCTTGCCCGATTAAATCGGCAATTAGCGGATCGGTTTTGGAAAGGAAGTCTAAGTTAGTGTCCGTCATTCGATTTTAGATTTTAGATTTTGGATTTTGGATTGACCCCACGGCTCAAGTCGGGGGAAGAGAGGATTTGAGATTTTAGATGCAAGGATTGATTCCACGGCTCGATCCGGGGGCTTGTACCATCAAGAAATTCTTGGTCACAATAATCAACCTCTTCAGAAATTTGGGGATTGGGAATTGGGGATCTTGTACCATACTACGGATTTCGCACCATTGACATAAATATTACGTTGTGTTCAGGTTAAGCCGTTTGTCCCAAATTCCTGACATACAATGAAATTACTGGTGTGGAACCTGCCGGAGGTATCAAATGTTAGTCATTCTAATGGAAAATCAGATGCTTGCCCCTCAGTGTGTTTGCCAAAGTTGTGTGCTCGCCGATCGCACTGGCCAACCGCGCTGGAGCGGTGGAGAGCTTCGCTGCGGTCATCCAGTTGCCAAACCTACGGAAAATTTGCCCGATCGATACGAGTGTCAAATGGGCTTCGTCATTGCCAATATTAAATAATCATCGGCCAAACAGGGCATCGGGCATCGGCCAAACAGGGCATGGGGCATCGGGCAAACAGGGCATCGGGCATCGGGAATGGTGACTATTGAACCCGACTTGAGATAAGTACCGCTGAATCTACTCGGCTCTGAGTGAAAAGCAAGTTCCGGGCGAGTCGGAACACTGAGCCTGCCGCTGCGTTATCCTGAGTTTAATGGGAATTGATATTTAGTCGATCGACTCAGGAGAGTTCATTATGACTTGGCGCGGATCTACGACTGTTCCAGACCGGATTTTTGCTTCTTTGCCTTACTTGCTACCGCTGATTGACGGGCTTGCCTTTGGTAGGTTTCTGTTTACACAGTTTCCTGTCCTGCAACTGTTGTTGATACCGCTATCTCCATTGATGCAAATTTATAGTTTGCCCTTTGCTAGCTTGGTTATTTTCTTTGCCCTGTATTTAGGAGTAGTTAGAAACGAAAACATCAGTCACTTCATTCGTTTTAATGCGATGCAGGCGATTCTTTTAGACATTGTTTTGATGCTCTGCGGTTTGGTTTTGCCAATTTTTGCAAAAGGCTTCCAAGTCGCATTTATTGCAGAGACTCTGTATAATATGGTGTTTTTAGGCGCTTTAGCTGCATTTTTCTATGCAGTGGTTCAATCGGCTTTGGGACGCTATGCAGAGATTCCTCCCATTTCGGACGCTGTTTATATGCAGGTACGTTAGTAAGTAGTTATTGGTTATTTGTTGGTTGTTATTTGTTGGTTGTTATTTGTTGGTTGTTATTTGTTATTTATTCGGATCAAACCTAATAACCAATAACCAATAACCAATAACCAATAACCAATAACCAATAACCAATAACCAATAACCAATAACTAATAACCAATAACTACGATATTTTCAAGACTGCCGATGCCTTCAATTTCAATGCGGACTCGATCGCCTATTTGCAGCGGCCCAACTCCTTGGGGCGTTCCAGTCAGTATCACATCGCCGGGATTTAGGGTCATGATTTGACTGATGTAGGAGACGAGAAAGTCTGGGGAAAATACCATGCGATCGATCTGAGATGACTGTATTGGTCGATCGCTCCCATTGACAAAAGTCTGCAACTGTGCAGCAGGACTCAATTCGCGCACAATCCAAGGCCCCAAGGGACAAAACGTATCAAACCCTTTGGCCCTCGCCCACTGGTTGTCTCGCTTTTGCAAATCTCTGGCTGTTACGTCGTTGGCGATCGTGTAACCCCAAATTTTGCCGTGTGCTTGTTCGGGAGTGCAGTTGGTACAATGTTCGCCAATTACCAGGGCCAATTCTCCCTCGTAGTCTACCCTTTCCGACTGCTGCGGATAGCGAATTGCTCCACCTGCTGCGATGACAGCGCTGGGAGGCTTGAAAAACAGCAGCGGTTCTTCGGGTACTGGAGTTCCCATCTCGGCAGCGTGATCGACATAATTTTTGCCGACGGCTACAATTTTTGAGGGAGAGCACGGGGCGAGAATTTGGTAACTATCTGGTGCAAGTTCCAAATCAGTTGGTTGTCCTTTTAACCAGGGAGGCGCATCAAATACTTGAACGCTGCGGCTAAGTTGCAGCAAACCGTAATGGATGTGTCCTTGTGTTGTTTTAACTCGAACGTAGCGCTGGGCCATAATATTTTAGATTTTAGATTTTGGATTTTAGATTAAATAGGACTTTCAGTAGGATACATATAAACACGAATCTAGGGATAATTACTGAAAATTTATTGCTCGATCGACCTTTTTGATTTTTGATGTATCATTTTTAACCCGCTTTCAGTACAAATTCCGTGCAGCGCTTTGTCCCAGGAGTCAACGGGTAGCTGGGCTAGCAAGGCAAATTCAAAGATTGTGGCGATCGCAATTTTTGATTCCCACTCAGTTAAACTGAGCATTCGATCGTAATAGCCGCCACCGTAGCCCAAGCGATAGCCGCGAACATCGCAACCTACAGCGGGTACGAGGATTAAATCTACTTCTGAGCGATCGATTTTCGGAGCATCCGGCAGCGGTTCTAGGATGCCATAAGCTCCAGTATGCAAAGCATCTCCGGGCTGCCAGACGTGCCACGATAACTGTTTGCCGACACAGCGGGGAAATCCCCACGTGCGGGGAGTTTCAAATAGGGGACTTAAATCTGGTTCTTGGCGAAAGCTAAAGTAGGCGAGGATTGTTTTTGCTTCGGTAAATAGGGGCGAGTTGTGCAGGTGGTTGCAAAGGATCTCGCTCTTTTGTCTCCATTCTTGGGCTGGTAGGGATTTGCGGGTGTTCAGGAGCGATCGTCTTAATTCGGTTTTAGTTAATGAAGGTTCAGGAGTGTTCATATTTGCGATCGAATCTCTCGTTTGAGTTCCAGTCCGGCAGGGGTTGAAAACCCCTGTCTCATAGCGAAAGTCCTCTCAAAGAGGACTCAAATTAATTGCATTTTGCATCAAACTCTGTAGTCGGTTTTAACCGACT
>NZ_JAEQCB010000070.1:0-16091 GCF_020738785.1 Microcoleus sp. PH2017_05_CCC_O_A
CGGTCAGTTTCATGATAGATTTTAGAGACATAAGATACGCTGCACACTGAAATTATCTTTGGGTCATTATAGGATCAATCATTCTGTGGTGCTCCCTTATGCCAAACTTCTACTTGTACCAATTGAAACAATCCTTGTTACAACACTATTAGTTGAGTTTGTTTACTCAACTATTGCCGCGCTTTGCGTCGCTATAGAAATCCTAAATCATTTGTGAATTTCTTACTCCCTCCCCTTAATAAGGGTAGGGTTGGGGTGGGGTAAAAAACTTTACGACTCCTGCAAAGACTGCTATAGTTTGATGTTCTGTTGTTGTTGGGAACCATACATGGCGAGACACCCTACCAATATTGTTGCATTAATTTTCCAAAATTGTATTAATTCGCTGCCCAAATATCCCAATTAATGCGCTCTACACAACAACATTGTACATTAATGTTAACATTTAACAATGTCAAACAATGTAAACAAATATAAAGTGTTTTGCCAGGTAAACACAGGCGCTAAAATTGTGATATCCTTGAACAAGATAGTGTTTTTTGAATACCCATTTTGGGAAAAACAGCAAAATAACTCAATTTATATCAATTAAATAAACAAATGGAAGCATTACTTTTATTGATAGGGTTTGCAGGCGGGGCATTAGTCTGCTGGCTTATTTTGAATAAGCGAAATTCACGCAATTTGGTGCGGATGCAGGGTTCGCAGGAGGCCATATCGAAGTTGGCGTCGCAGTTGGATGCTAGAACTTCGGAATTGCGGCAGAAAATGCAGAATGAAACTCAGCTAAATTCTGAAATGTTTGAGCTGCAAAGTCGCTTGGAAATTGTGACTCGCGAGCAAGATGTTTTAAACAATCAAGTGTCGGAATTGGAAGAATTTTTGGCAGGAATTGCTGAGGAGCGATCGCAAGTTAATGCTCTGATTGCTGATTTGCAGTTTCAGCTAGAAAATGCTCAACAAGCTGAGTCTCAGTTAGCAGAAGTGGCAGAACTTCAATATCAGTTAGAATTGGCTCAGCACGAGCGATCGCAACTTAACGCCCAAATCCGGGAAATGCAAGCAGAGTTAGAGGCGGTTAATGCAGAACGTTCTCAATTTAACGCTCTGCTTTCGGAAGTTGAAAGTCAGTTGGAAACTGCTAGCCAAGGCAGATTGCAGGTACAATACCAGTTGTCAGAAATTCAAATTAAGTTCGATCGCTCAATTCAAGAGCGGGAGCAACTTCAGTCTCAACTTTCGGGATTGCAAGCTCAACTAGAGAGTTCAGAGCAAGAACGAGAAATCCTCAACTCTCAATTGCAAACCGCTAGCCAACAACCAAATCAACCGCAACCTGAAGCATTAGAGCTGGAAACGCAGTTAGAAGCAGCGAATCAGGATAAAATGCAGTTAAACTCTCAATTATCTGAGCTGCAAAGTCAATCAGAAACGGTTGTTCGAGAGCGGGAACAGTTGCTGTCTCAGTTGTCAGAATTGCAGGTTCAATTAGAAACGGCTAACAGAGAGCGATCGCACATTTACTCTCAACTCTCGGAATTGCAAAATCTCTTCGATACAGCAAATCAGAGCCAAGCTCAACTGCAATCTTCAGTATCCGAATTAGAACACAATTCTCAACTGTCGGAATTGCAAAATCAAATCGAGACAGCCAATCAAAATCAAACGCAACTGCACTCTCAAATATCCGACTTAGAAAATCAGTTAGAAAATGGGCGTCAAACTCGATTGCAATTGGAAGAGCAACTCAATTCTCAAGTCTCGGAATTGCAAAATCAACTTGACACAGCCAACCAGAATCAAAATCAACTGCAATCTCAAATATCCGACTTAGAAAATCAGTTAGAAAATGGGCGTCAAACTCGATCGCAATTGGAAGAGCACCTCTATTCTCAAGTCTTAGAATTGCAAACTCAAATCGAGACAGCCAACCACAATCAAGCTCAACTGCAATCTCAAATATCCGACTTAGAAAATCAGTTAGAAACTGTGCGTCAAAGTCGATCGCAATTGGAAGAGCAACTCAATTCTCAAGTCTCGGAAATGCAAAGTCAAATCGAGAGAGCCAATCAAAATCAAAATCAACTGCAATCTCAAATATATCCGACTTAGAAAATCAGTTAGAAAATGGGCGTCAAACTCGATCGCAATTAGAGTCTCAACTAGAAACTGCTAACAGAGAGCGATCGCACATTTACGCCCAACTCTCGGAAATGCAAAGTCAAATCGAGAAAGCAAACCAGAGTCAAGCTCAACTTCAATCTCAAATATCTGAGTTAGAACATCACTTAGAAACAGTATATCAAGAACGGTTGCAGCCAACACCGGAAATTACTGCAACAGCGGAAGAATCACCAAAAGCTGAATTACTAGATAAAAACGCCGAGTCAACCCCAGAAGCAGCAATTTTGAAAAATCAAGAATTTGTAGTTTCTCAGCAAGGCGAAGGTGACTATACCACTATTAGCGAAGCCCTAAAAAATGCTGTTTCAGGTACGCGAATTTATGTGCATCCGGGTGTGTACAAAGAAAGTATAATAATCGACAAATCTGTGGAAATTATCGGCAACATAGAAGCGGGTAGCGTCACTGTTGAAAGCAGCGATTCAAACTGCATTCAAATGGCAACAGACAGCGCTTTAGTCCGAGGATTGACAATTAAAACAACAGGAAAATATTACGCTGTAGATATTCGCCAAGGCGAGTTAATCGTAGAAGACAGCGATATCACTTCTGCCAACTATTCTGTGGTAGTAATCTGCGGCTCTAATGCTAATTCAGTAATCCGTCGCTGTCAAATTCATGATGGAATATGGAACGGAATCTTTATCTCGGATAATGGCAAAGCAACGGTGGAAGATTGCAATATCTATAATAACGGCACTCTGGGAATAGGTGTCGGATTGGGAGGAAAATTGATTGCGCGCAGGTGTAGAATTAATGGTAATGAAGGTGAGGCGATCGCAGTTTACAGAGATAGTATTGCTACGGTGGATGATTGCGATTTAACCGGCAATACTGGGGGTGCTTGGCGGATTGCAGATAACGGATATATTCGCGGGAAAGGCAATCAAGAATAGAAGAAGTCATTAGTCATTTGGGACGGGCTAGAAGCCCATCCCACAAAAATCTTTTTTATTGTGGGATGGGCTTCTAGCCCGTCCTAATTATTTTTGCAAGAAGTCTACAATCTTAAACAAAAGACTTAACCGCATTTGCCAAATCCGCCGCATACTCTTCGTGCAAGCCCAAAGAACCAGGGATAACTCGCGATTCTACTCCCGGTAATTGGGCTAATACTTCCATTTCCGCCTTAGATTTGGGCGGTGCTTTCTCAGCAATTACAACCATCACGGGTACTGCTAATTCTTGGAAGTTGGCGACAAATTCTTCTCGGGTTTTTGCCGGATCTAAACCACCAGTTACAAAAGCCGCCGAACCAAATCTCGCACCCGCTTTCTGAGTAACTTTCCACTTGTTTTGGATGAAATCGGGGGTGACTTTTGCTGCATCCGCGTAGACGTGGCGGCGGTACATTAAACCCAGGAATGACGGCGCAGTGTTCAGTTTGTAAAGGAATTGACCGAGTAAGGGCGATCGTACTAATTCTCTGACAATTCCGTGCCAGCCGCTTTGCTGTTTGCTCATCGTCGGTAAAGGCCCGCGCCAAGTCGGTGCAGCTAACACAATTTTTGACCAAACATTCGGCTTTGACTGCGCTAATTGCATCGCATAACCGGCAGCGTGACCGGCCGCAACTACAGCCACAGGACTGCTAAAAGTAGACTCAACAAAATCCTGAATAAATTGATGATATAATTGCGGTTCGTAGTCGGTGCACGGGCGATCCGAGTCGCCAAAACCAGGCCAATCTACACTCACAACTTGAAAGTTAGGCGCCAACAATTCCGCTAAAGGACGCATTTCTGCTCGTGTTGAAACCGTACTGAAAGCTGGCAGCAATAATACGGTGTTTCCTTGTCCTCTGGTTTCGTAAATAACTTTGATTTGCGTTCCTTTCCAGTTCCAGAGATATTCTTGAACTGTCGCGGGATAGCTGCCATAATTAGATTGGATTAAATCAGCAGTCTGAGTCACAGCTTTTGCTCCTGTTAATTTGCTTCTGCTTGCGCGCTAACTTCGCAACCCAGTGCCTTGTTTCTCATCATTTGAAAGATGTTATAAAATCCGTTAGCGCGAGAAGGTGTCAGGCTCACATTCAATCCCGTATCTTGAATAAAATCTGGGGTAACGCTGACTATTTCCGCAGGCGTCAATCCGCTTAAACCTTCGACGAGCAAGCCAACTAATCCTTTGACTAGCTGAGCGTCTGAATCGCCTTCAAAGGAAACTTTTCCGTCGGCTAAAGTTGCGGTAATATAAACTTGTGACACGCAGCCAGAAACTTTGTTCTCTGGCTGTTTATTGCTTTCGGGAAATGGTGGGAGTCGCTTGGCATACCACAGCAGTTGTTCGTAGCGCTGTTTCGGATCGGAGTGTCGCTGGAAGCGCTGGACAATTTTAGCTAGGGTTGGCGGTAGCGCGGTATTTGCGGACATGATTTCGAGTAGCGGTTTACATCGCTAATATTATACATTTCATTTTAGCAGTCGGTGCGGGCGATCGCCAATCAGAATAGGTTATTGTAGAGAAAAATTGCGTGAAGCGTTCGCTCTCCCCTTCCCGAAGGCTAGCTATCCCGTTATTAATCGCCCTACAAATCTCAACGGAGGAAATATGGTATTTGGTGCAGTTGACGAACATTGGTGCCGAGTTGTGATGAACCGCGAAACTCGCAACATCGTTAAAAGCTTGCAGCCCGATCGATTAAATACCTTAGAAATCTCTGGCGACAGTTGGGGCAAATTAGAATCTTTTCAAAGCTATAAATCCGTCAAATATCCAGAGTTTGACATTTGCGAGTGTTGCCTCGATCAAACATTTGATTTAATCATTGCCGAACAGATATTTGAACATTTACTTTGGCCTTACCGCGCTGGCAAAAATATCTATCAAATGCTCGACAAAAACGGTTATTTTTTAATAACTATACCGTTTTTGATTCGGATTCACGATTACCCTAACGACTGCTCTCGCTGGACAGAAACAGGAATCAAATACCTGCTGGCTGAATGCGGTTTCAATTTAGAGCGCATCCAAACAGGCTCTTGGGGAAACCGCGCTTGTATTGTGGCAAACTTCTCAAAATGGGAATATTACAATGCTTCCATTCATTCGTTAGCAAATGAGCCGGATTTTCCCTTAGTAGTATGGGCTTTGGCGCAGAAATAACACCCCGATCGAACAATTTGAGATTTGAAATTTTTGGTTTTAGATTTGGGATTTTAGATTTTAGATTACCGAAGAAGACTGCGCCAAACTACGAGAGAGTCGATCTTACAAAACAACGTTAGCTGAAGCAGTCTTGGCGATCGCGCTCAACTCAAGTCCAAGGGCGGCAAACCGCGCAACTGACGCAGGGAATTGATGCACAACTGACAGTCGCAGCCAAACAGCGCCGCCGCTGCATCGCTTTCTTCCTCCGTAAAATCTAGCATCGCCACCGGTTCTTGATTCGGGCGCTGCCAACCGATTCTGGCCTTGGAATTAGCAGCAGCAGCCTTACCGGGAAGGCGCATACAAGTCAGACGTTGGGCGTGGGGCGATCGCACGCAGGTTGGCGCATCAGCCGATTTACCCGGTGTTTCGCCTATGTTTTGAGTTTGGGCGATCGCGCTCAAAGACATCAGAGATCCAAACAGCGTCGGACTTACAAGCAAAGTGAGGAGCAATCTATTCATTTGTCGTCCTTAAGAACTTCAACGTACACAGTAGCGGATTATCTGTGGCAATTCAACAAGGTTTTTGGCTTGCATCAGTATGGCTTACCCTCACAGTCTTGGATGCATCGATACCAAAGAAACCAGGTTTTTTACCGAGATTAAAGGCTACAATCCAGTATTTTTTTTGGTGAAAAACCCGATTCATATGGAATATATCTATATAAATGAGTATAATTTATCTGATTAATATTAATATTAAGATGGCTGAGAAGCACTCCGATCGAGAGATAGGTTATTAGGTGGAGTTGGTAAAGGAACATCACCCTCAACAGGAGTAAGAGTTACTTGTTGCTTAGAAGCAGCCTTATTAGCCTTAACAATTTCGGTAATTGCTTCCCACAAATAAGGTTGAGTAACACACTTTTTCTCTTTAGGTTTTTTTTCTCTAGCAGCAGCAACTACAGCTTGAAACACAGCATTTTTAATATCTCTACCTGAGATTCCATCAAATTCTTTGGCTAATTCAGCAAAGTTGACGGAATCGGCTAAAGGAAGTTTGCTCGGTATCTGTGCTTCCCAAATTTTTTCTCTTGCTCCTTCATTTGGTAAATCAAACTGAACTTTCCAGCGAATTCTACTAATAAATGCAGCATCATAATTGCGAATTAAGTTAGTAGCAAAAATCACAATACCTTCATAAGCTGATAATTGTTTAATCATCACACTGCGGGTCAAATTAACTGCTGTATCCGTTGATTGAGTAACATTTTCTAGTCGTTTACCCAAGAAAGAATCAGCTTCATCAAAAAATAACACTGCCTTATTTTGCGTAGCAAAATCAAAAGCACCTCGAATATTTTTAGGAGTTTCGCCAACATATTTAGACTCTATCTGTTCATAGGGAACATCGAGTAATTTGAGGTTTAAAGCATGAGCAACAGCTTCAGCCGTCAGAGTTTTTCCGGTTCCTGGTAGACCCGAAAAATTGACAGAAAGAGCTTTATCTAATTTGTGCTTTTCTGCCATTCCCCACTCTTGATAAATTAAATCTTGATACTCTATTTCAGCCAAGATTAAATCTACTTGATGCTTAGTATTTTCTGACAAAATTACATCATTTAACGTATATTTGGCATCTCTTAAATATAAACTAAAATCGATCTTTGATTTTGAATCTTCATCTTTTTCTGGTTCGTGTTTGGAGTTGTTAGCAGTTTCACCTGCCGCTTTCAGAAAATTATCTAATCTTGGCATATTTTTTACATCCTTTTATATTGTCAAAAATTTAATTCCAATCTTCCAGAACACCTATTTCAGCTTGCGATCGATTTCTAGGAAAATGTCTAGTGGCATATTCTGGCACTCCCTCAATGCTAAAAACTTGAGACGGTTTTACATCAATATAATTAGGATCCCATATTTCCATAATTATTTCATCTTGTTTTCTGCCAAGATAAAATATTACATACAAAGTGCTGCGGCGACCAAACTCTGAAATTAAGACAGGTTCAATTTCTTGTTCCCAAATTGGCTCTAATTTTTCTAGGACAATTTCTGGAAACATCGCGGAGTTTTTCTGTTGTCTTCTAAACATCTCAGTGAAGATACCAAAACCGCTGCGTCTCTTACCATAAATTATACCATCTTCAACGCTATCTTGAAATTCTGATGCTCGATCTCGTTTTGGATTTCTTGGATCAAATTTTGGCATTTTTTACTCCTTTGAAAGTTGAATAATTAATGAATAGCAAATCTTTTGTTAATCAATTTGGATGATTAAAGCATTGTAAAATAGATTTTGCTTCATATCGCTGTAAGGATCTAAGGTGCTATTTACCATTTCTAGCGCTTTACCAAAAGGACTAGCCTCCATTAATTTTACGAAAGGATTATTCGCTAGTTCGGATGGCAGTTCAGGTGGTGCGATAAACTTGAGAAATAACGGAGTAAATAATTCCATTGCTATTTTTTCCCAACGTTCATATTCTATGCCTGTTAACTGATTATCCAAAACATAGATCGCTTCCAATTTAGAAGAACGAACATTAGAATTAATTTCTAAGTCACGTTCATCTAATTGAGGGATTTGATAACCTCTTTCCTCATCTTTTGTTTCTGTGTCATAGAGCCAAATCTGGAGAGATTTGAAATCACATTCGGGCATGAGACGAGCTCTCCGAAAGATAACTCTCGCGATTAAATCATCAAAAAATCGTTTAATTTGTACACTACTGTCTACTTGCCCAGTGCTTGAAGTTTTCCCTGGTACGCCAAATAGTTCGATAGTTGTCAAACTTCCATCCTGTTCAGGAGAACGGAAACCAATTCTCAGAAATACAGTTTCATTGTTAGAAGAACTCGGCATAGTTAACTCCTCTTGAAATTAAGACCAATTTTGTAGTTTTAATCTTTTAGCTTCTGAACGATTAGTAGGTAGTGGGGAATCTTGAGGTGCTTGTTCTAAGACAAAAACTTGAGACGGTTTAGTGGTATAATATACAGGATCCCAGATTTCCATCATTGTTTCCCCAAGAAGCGCACCTGCATATAAAATGACATACAAGGTAGCTACAAAACCAAAGACAGCTATTAAAGCAGTAACAATAACTGTTTCCCAGAGAGCTTTGATTAAATCGACCAATCCATTAATAAAAGCTGCTACCGCTCTGCCTAACCACTCAATTAACTGATCGATTAAACTTCCTACCCATGAAAAAAATCCCATGCAGTTCTCCTTTTGTATAAAATGATTAAGATAAAGACAACCTAGTTACAATTGGATTTTGCCTACTAGGCAGTTGAGCTTGATCTTCAGCAATTCCCAAAGAAAAAATTAATGACTGATTTTGATAAGTTCTAGGATGAGCAATTTGCAGAAAAGCATCCCGTCCTTCTTGAAAAATTGCAATTATCCAATCAGCAGAATAGCCTAATTGAGAGCGTAACTGAGTTTCGATTTCATCCCAATTATTGTCTAAAAACTGTGCTACGAGAGCTAAATAACGTTGTGTTGCTTCTTTGACATAACCAAAAATTTCTTTGGCTACTGCTACTAAGTTTTCCCATAACCTAGCAAAAGCTCTCGATAACGCTTCAACGATGGCAGCAACTCCATATCCTACTGCTGCACCAACGGCTGCACCAACTAAAATTTCTGTTGCTGCTTGAAAAATAGCGTCCCACATAGTGATTACTCTATGAAAAAATGAAATTTATTTTTGCTGACTCCCTGCAAGGATTCCTGATATCATCAAGCTGAATCTTTTCTGATACTAAATCACCTTTCTGAACACCGCCACATGAAAAGAACTGATTTTCTGCCCTTTTTTGTAACAAAATCTTAAGCAAAGACCAGAAAAAGCCTGATTTTCTCGGTTTAGACTAAGCTATAATGGCTAAAATCCATACCTGACATGACCTCTATGACTATTACAGAAGTTTTACAAATTGTAGATCAGTTAGTTGAGAAGCAAACAGGAGAACATCTAGACGATTTAGAAAAAGCTGTCGTTAAAGGACTTTGGCAAGGTAAAACTTACAGTGAAATCGCAGATGAATGTGGGTATCAGAGTAAAAATCATATTGGAGATGTCAGCCGTAAGTTATTTAAGATTTTATCTGAGCAGTTAGATGAAAATATTAAGAAATCTAATTTTTGTTGGACAATAGAAAGATTAGCTAATTCATATAATTCTTTACAGCAAGTTAGTTTAATTAATAATAGTCATATTAATTGGTGTTCTAATAATCCTCCAGATTATTATAGAAATACAGAAGAAACTTTTAACAATAAATCCTATCAAGATTTAACCCTAGCCCCAAAAATAACCCACTTTTACGATCGCACTCTAGAACTTCAAACCCTATCCCACTGGTTAACAGATCAAAATACTCGTCTAATCTCAGTCTTAGGATTACCTGGAATTGGGAAAACCACCTTAGTTAAACAGTTTATTGACCTAAACCTGCAAAACTTTGATGTAGTAATCTGGAAAAGCATCAAACTCTCCCAGTCTTTAGATAACATTATTACTCAAATTTTAACAGGTATTAATTCCGCACCTATTCAAACTGACAATAAATTAACCCAACTCTTCAATCTTTTACGCGAACAAAGATGCTTAATCATCCTTGATGATGTGCAAGAGTTGTTTACCAGCGGACACTTTGCCGGACAATATAAAAGCGAATATAAAGATTATAAAATCCTTTTCACAAGGATGGCAGAAATTGAACATCAAAGCAGTTTAATTTTAATTAGTCAAGAACAATGTCAAGAAATGCTCTGCTTAGATCAAGACTTATATCCTGTTAAATGCTTAGAATTAGAAGGGGTAGACAATACCAAAATCCTGAAAAATCAGGGATTAAAAGATGAGCAACATTGGTCAAAACTGATTAATCTCTATGAAGGTAATCCAGTTTACCTAAAAGATATTGCCAGTTTAATTAAAAATGTTTTCTTGGGTAAAGTAGCTGAGTTTTTAGCTGAAGATAGCCTGATTCTAACAGAAGATATGAAATCTCGGTTAAGTGAATTATTCCACAGATTATCCCCCATAGAACAACAGATAGTTTTAGAATTAAGCAAATCCAATCAACCCGTGTCAAGGGAAGATTTAAGACAAGGTTTAGAACTCTCCTCAATGGATTTGATTAATGGCTTACAATCTTTGAATAGACGGTATTTACTCAAAAGAATTGAACTAGAGAAAATTTTGTTTGATTTATCTCCCCTTTTCCGAATAAGTTTAAGATTTGTTGCAAGTTTAGAGAATTCCCTTAGCTAGTGATAACAAAATCATTCAATGTGGGTAAAATAATGTCAGTCAGGGCAACTCGAAGCAGCGCACAAGTTTACATCGGAAACCAGGTGGGGAGTGATGAGTACAGTTTTAGTTGTGGAAGATTCCCGCAGCCAGCGGGAGTGCATTTCACATCAGTTGAAATGCAGTGGATTAAATGTAATTCAAGCATCTGACGGTGTGGAAGCACTAGATAAAGTTGAGAGAAGTTACCCGGATTTAGTATTATTAGATATCGTCATGCCCCGCATGGACGGTTACGGTGTTTGCCGTTTAATCAAAGCTAATCCCGAAACTCGGAATATACCAGTAATATTTTTAACCGGCAAGGGACAGCAGCTAGCTTTGTTCTCCAGGGCGATCGATCGCGCCGAGGCGTATGTTAGCAAACCTTGGCAGCCCAGGGAACTTTTGGCAACCATCAAAAAAGTCTTGATGAATGCCAATATTAAGTTCGATCGGGCTTCGGCTGACGCTTGGACGGAATACGGCATTTTAAACTTAAGTACCATTGAATTGTATCAAAGTCGCGCCGATGCTTGGACAAAATACAGCGCCCAAATTATTAAATTGTACGATACCAGCATAGCAGCTTTTCAGCAAGCTTTGGCAATTGAACCGACTCACTCGACTGCAAACAAGTATCGCAACCGAGTTCAGACTATCCGGGCAATTTTGATGAAAAAGATTGAGCAAAATCAACCTTGCAAAGTCTGCGACTATTATTACGGCAAAGACGGTATCAATTGTGCAGTACATCCCGCTGGCCGCCCTCAGCCTTTTTGTCGCGATTGGGAGTTTAATTAATTCAACTACAATGAAAACAAATAACCGCACCAACTTGGAAAAACTGCTGCAAGAAAGAAACGAAAATCCCCAAAGAATGGCAGAAATTGACGCCCAAATTAATGCAACTTTCCGCCAAGAACACACGATATTGGTAATGGATATGTCGGGATTCTCGCGAACGACTGTCCGCTACGGAATCATTCATTTTCTGGCAATGATTCACCGGATGCACGGAATTGTCAAACCGATAATTGCGGAATGTGGCGGTACTGTTGTTAAGGAGGAAGCAGACAATATTTTTGCAGTATTTCCCGATGTAAAATCTGCTGTGGAATCTGCAATTGACTCTCTGAAACAAACGGTGGCTGTCAACACGACTCTGCCGCCGGATATGGATATTTACCTCTGCATTGGTATTGGCTGCGGCGATGTTTTGATGCTGGAAGGAGAGGATATGTACGGATCGGAATTTAATCTAGCAGCCAAGCTGGGAGAGGATTTGGCGGAACGGGGAGAGATTTTGCTTACCTCAGCAGCGTTTGAAAAGTTTGAAGGTGATAAGCAAGATTGGGAAAGAATAGATTTTTCGATTTCGGGTTTGGAGTTTGTGGCGTATAAGCAGGTATCATCTACTTAATTTATCTCAGGTTTTTTTCACAATATAAAATAGAAAATTGATGAGAAACCCAGTTCCTTCGCAAATACCCGGTTAGTCTACGATTTTTAGTACATTCCTCGACGCAACTTGCACTCTTATAGAGGTTAGTCTTCTGGTACGTTGTTGCGCTTCAGCGCTCTTTGATATATAAAGTAGAAAAGGGTCATAAAGCGCAACAACCTTCAAAGAAAATTGCACTCTTATAGGGATTAGTCTTTAGGTACGTAGTTGCGCTTCAGCGCTCTTTTATATATATAGCCTTTCTCAAAAAGGTGAGGTATGACTGACAGGTTATATAACCACTGAAACCAAGAGGGCTCTCTTCCCAACAACGTCCGCGAATCTTTCGCAAACAGGATTGACGCATTTCTAACCACTCGTGCGTCCAATAAATTAAAAAATCAGATGATTGACGAACAAAAAAATTGGCAAACTATCAATTTAGCGAATATTCAACAGAGGCTGGCTTGGGTGCAACAACAGCCGGATGGAGTTGTGTTTTGCAAAGAGTCGGGAGTTCACTATGTTGCAGTTAGAAAAGATAAAGGTCAAATTAAGCTATGTTTAGTAGAAAAAGTGAATTTGTATACAGATTTATTGCAATCTGTGTTCAACCTCAACAATCCTCTGCATTTAGTTTCAGAATATACCCAAGCGATGATGTTGGGTTTATTGTGGCAAAATCAACCTAAAAAAGTTTATATAGCTGGGTTTGGCGGTGGCAGAATTCCGTTAGTTATGCACCATTATTTGCCGGAAACTGTTGTAGAATGTGCTGATGTAGATGCGATCGCGATTTCAGCCGCCATTGAGTGTTTTGGAGTGCACTTCGACAGCAGACTCAGCGTAGCAATCCAAGATGGGAGAGAGTATCTAGAGCAGCAAAGCCCAGATGTGCAGTACGATATAATCATGACTGACGTGTTTTTTGGCAACGGCTACTTTCCGCACCGGCTAGCAACTAAAGAATTTTATGAACTTTGCCAAAAACATTTGTCAACCGCTGGAGTTGTTTTAGTAAATCTGCTGCAAAGAGATGAGTTTTATGCCCAAAAGGTGAAGACTTTTCAAAGCGTGTTTTCCCAGGTATACGTATGCCCTTGGAAGGATATTAATAGTGTTTTAATTGGGACTAACGGCCCTATTTTAGACAAAGAAGAGATTGTTTCCAGAGCAAAATATGTGCAAGATGGACATGAATTTTCGTTTTCCTTGACAGACAGAGCTCTTGATGTGAAAATAGGTTCAGAATTGTCTCAGATTATAGCTAATTTAGACCAAGCTCAAATTTTGACCGACGATTTGCCACCCGCCGGTTATTTTGATTCTTGGTTATTTTGATATCCAACACAACAAAACTGGTTCGTAGTGAGGACTTTAGTCCTCTGAAAATGAGGACTAAAGTCCTCACTACGAACTTAATTAGTATTTTTTTTACCGGATTGGATATAATTTATCCTTTAATATATTCAGCCATTTGCTTTTCTAGGCGATCGATCAATGTATCGACATCCGCTGCTGCGAGTTCAAAACAATCAGGGGGTGCGGGGTCAATTTCAAACAAAATTAGCTTGATTTCACCTTCGCCGATCGCCAAAATCGCTACCTCTTTCTCCGGTTTGTGAGCGTTTAGCACTCCTAAAATTTCCTGAATATGACTTTTAACTTGACGGTTTAACTCTTCTACTGCCTCTTTTTTACAGTACACGAAGCGTGGCGTTCCGGCAATATCAATGCCCAAAATATCGTCGCTTTCCTCTCCTCTTTCCTGAAGGAGTCCCCAAGCTAAAGCCGCCAATTCTTGTTTGTTGGCTGCTACAAATTTATCTAATTTGCGGCGCCAGTTACTTTGATTTTTTTGTTCGGACTCAGGCCCACCAAATAAAAACATTTTTTCTCTTTGCTTGTAGAAACTAATATCTTACGGTTATTGGTTATTTGTTATTGGTTACTGGTTACTGGTTATTTGTGATTCGTTATTGGTTATTTGTGATTCGTTATTAGCAGACTGTGAATAACTAATTACCAATGCCAAATGCCCAATGCCCAATGACCAATTACCAATTAGCAAATTCAACCTAAAAGCGCAGCGCTTTTATTTTATACCAGATTGCACCCGCCAGAGCGACGCATAAACTCCATTATGTTCGATAAGTTGTTCGTGATGCCCCGATTCTACCACTCGCCCCTGCTCCATGACAAAAATGCAATCGGCATTACGGACAGTAGAAAGACGGTGGGCGATCGCAATTGTAGTCCGATTTTTGGTAATTCGTTCGAGCGATCGCTGAATTGCGGCCTCCGTCTCGTTATCCACCGCTGAAGTAGCTTCATCCAGAATCAAAATCGGCGGATTCTTCAACACAGCCCTCGCAATCGCAATCCGCTGCCGCTGTCCCCCCGACAATTTTTGACCGCGTTCCCCTACAATAGTGTTGTAACCGTCCGGCAATTGCGCGATAAACTCGTCAGCTTCCGCAATTTGAGCAGCATTTACTATCTCTCGATCGGTGGCATCAAAAGTGCCGTAAGCAATATTTTGGGCCACCGTACCGTGAAACAAGAATACATCTTGACTCACCAATCCGATCGCTCTCCGTAAATCTTTTAAATTCAGGGTAGTTAATTCTATGCCATCGAGATAAATCTGACCATATTGTACCTCGTACAGCCTCATAATTAATTTTACCAGCGTACTTTTTCCCGAACCAGTCGCGCCCACAATTGCCGTAGTCTTCCCCGCCGGCAGAGTCAGGGAAAAATACTGCAAAATCGGTTTTCTTTGATTGTAATAAAAGGTAACATTTTTAAATTCCAGCGTGCCTTTAATCGAACTAACCGGCAGCCGAATATCACCCGTGCGAATTGCGATCGGCGTATCCAACAAATTCATCACCCGATTAGTAGAAGCCATGGCGCGCTGGTATCGATCCATAGTATCACCCAGGCGGGTCAGGGGCCACAGCAACCGCTGCGTCAAAAACACCAAAACGCTGTAAGTCCCTACAGACAATCTGCCCGCCACTACCTCCAAACCGCCCAGAAATAGCGTTGCAATAAAGCCCAGGAAAATCACCACGCGAATTAGCGGAATAAAAGCTGCCGAAATTGCGATCGCCCGTCGGTTACTTTGGCGGTAAGCTTGACTTTGGGTTTCGATGCGCTGAGTTTCATAATCTTCGGAAGTAAAACTTTTAATAGTAGTAATTCCCGTCAGATTATTCGACAATTGCCCGTTCAAAAAACTCACCTTTTCCCGCACATCAGCATACAGTGGAGCAAGGCGATTTTGAAATGCAAGCGAGCCCCAAATAATAAAAGGAATTGGCAGCATTGACAGGATAGCAACAGCAGGAGATGCTGCAAAAAAAGCGGCGCTAATCACAATTACCGTCGTACTTACCTGAATCACTTCATTGGCACCACCGTCTAAAAAACGTTCCAGTTGATTGATATCATCGTTGAGAATCGAAATCAAACCGCCCGTGCTGCGTTCTTCAAAATAAGCTAATTCTAATTCTTGTAAATGGCTGTAAGCTTCCAGACGCAAATCGTGTTCGATATCCTGAGCCAAATTGCGCCACAAATAATCATAGGCATATTCAAAAACCGATTCCAAAGTCCAAACAATCAAACTCAAAAAAGTAATGATTGCGAGTTGCAAAACGACATCTTTTATGCCCCACTTAGCAAGGATAGAATCTTGTTGTTTCACCACCACATCAACGGCAATACCGATTAATGCTGGTGGCGCTAAATCAAAGAATTTATTCAGCAGCGAACAAATACTTGCCAGCCAAGTTTTCAGGCGGTAGCGGCGCCCGTACTTCAGCAGCCGCTTGAGGGGATGGACAGGTTTAGAGGGATTTGGTGACAATTGAGGATGGGGATAATTGGACAAGTTTTAGATTGTGCAGTTATTTTTATGGTTTTAGGAACGGGCTAGAAGCCCATTCCACAATCTTTGAAAT
The DNA here is from genome assembly GCF_020738785.1 of Microcoleus sp. PH2017_05_CCC_O_A. NCBI lineage: Bacteria > Bacillati > Cyanobacteriota > Cyanophyceae > Oscillatoriales > Microcoleaceae > Microcoleus > Microcoleus sp. PH2017_05_CCC_O_A. The sequence continues at coordinate 16,007 of NZ_JAEQCB010000070.1, forward strand.
TGTCTTTGGGAACGGGCTAGAAGCCCATTCCACAATCTTTGATTTTTTCTGCTGGAACAGGCTAGAAGCCCATTTTACAATCTTT